>NZ_NFUX01000109.1:0-13919 GCF_002264385.1 Paenibacillus sp. VTT E-133280 | reverse complement strand
TTGTTGACTGAAGTATCATGTTTCTTAACTAATTGAACAGGTAGCATCACTTCACGCTCTCATTTAAGCCTCTATACAGTGCATCAAGCAGCGTGTGTGTCTTATCACAGCTATATTCCCAGAACATGGCGCCCGCAAGTCTTTCACGTTTGACATACTCACATTTATGTGTGATCGAATCCACGTCATCATAGGAAATAAACGTGTCTCCATTAAATAAAAACGGTGCTTTCGCCTCATCGTCCCAATGCCGTGTGTAGCCATTCTGATTGATGTAATTAGCAAACAGTTCTGTATATTCTGGGCCATAGCCACCTGTTGTGCCGGCCATTTGTAGAAATCCATGATTCTTATTCGGCACCTGCTTCCACATTCGGGAATAGAACGCCACGCCAATGACGATTTTCTCTCGGGGGACGCCTGCCTTAATGAACATATTCACCGATGCCTCTGTACTGATACGATACAAATCTCCTGTCGTATGAAATAAATTCGTATGATGTCCCGTTAGAATCTGGAATCCGCCACGCATATCGTAGGTCATCAACTGTATAAAATCCAAATATCGCTGTACTTGATCCATCTCGGTGCCATCAATGTAATACTGATCAGCACCTGCCGCAATTGTAAGCAAGTAATGCCTGCCATCCGCTGTACCTTTCACATCTAGTGCATCTCGAATCGCCTTTAGTAGCAGTGTGAAATTGTATCTATCCTCCGGCGATGCTTCAATGTCCGCTTCACTGTAACAAGGATACTCCCAATCCAAATCGATTCCATCGAACGGGAAATCTGTTATCACTTGCACAGCCGACGCTGCGAATTTCTGACGTCCTTCTTCGGTAGAGGCAGCCTCAGAGAAGCCCCCATTCCCCCATCCGCCAACGGAGAGCAGCAGCGTCAGATTCGGATATATCGCTTTCATCTCTTGTAGCTGGTTCGTGCATTTCAAATGTGCTGTTGTAATCTGCTCATCCTTTACATAACCAAATGCAACGTTGAGATGCGTTAACTTCATCAAATGGTCATGCGTTAACTCAGATAGTTTGGAGTCACTCACGTAGCCTGCTACAATCATTTGTTGATCCATCCCTTCACACCCTAGTTAAGATTTGAATCGCTTCCTTGCTCGCTGCAATCTTATATCCTGATGACATGTACCGAATCTGATCTTCACGGTCCACAATGATAAGATGGGGAAAGCCCGCTTCACTCGCTTGGGAAGATGCAAAGAATTCAGGTAATAGATTATTCGTTGAATCACGAACAAACACTGTATTTGTCGGAAGATCGGGATAGTCCTCGGGCCGAAACGAGACTGTCCATTGCTCTTCACCCACCACGAGAATGATCGGAGCACCTAGCGCATTGAACTCATGCTTTAACTCAGAGAGTTCACGAAGCAAATGCTTTGAAGGCTCTCGTTCCGGCTCCAGCCAAGCGACATAGGCGCTCTTTCCACCCAGAAGATCTGCAAAAGTCTGCTCCACACCTGTCCATGAGCTCAGCTGCTCAAGTCGTTTGACCTTGCCGTACACTGGAATTTCCAATGTAGATTGTCGATACTTCATGACCAGCTTCTTCTCTTCCCCTTCTGCAATATGAAAATAAGTGAGCTTTATAAGCACGGTGCCATCCTTTATTCGTACGCCTGTCGTCAGACGGTATGCTCCCTGCTCAACCTCAAGGGGTGTATCATATAGGTTATTTGCGCCATGCGGGTAACATAAGGTTTTATAAAAACCGTTCTCCAGCCGAGCTAAGGTGAAATTCTCATAGTAGGAAGCCGTTGGTTGGACTGTCCCTGCACCTTGATCACGATGAAGGATGAGAGTGCCGTTCGCTAATTCTATCCCGCCTCCAACAACGCCTTTAGTAAATTGAGCATCCACGAAAATATTATCCACCATAAATTGCGGCTTGGATTCAATGGGATGCAATCGCGCTGGGATTCCTAAACTACGACAAATGGATACGAACATGATATCCAGGGAACTGCGATCACCTACGCGCAATTCAAAGGTACCCACTGCCGTTCCCTTCCCTTTCAGATTCGGAAGGTCTGTCCATATATCCCACGTTTCATCTATGAATTGGACTAGCTTCGTTGGGTCCTGAAGGAACAATGCCACCTCATCTGAAGTGAAAGCTTGTTGGAAAAATGTACGATACGGTGTAATCATCTCGGAATGTACACGAGGACGCAGAATGTAGGGAACGAACACTTCCTCCGTGAGTTCACCACGTACAGCAAGTGCACCAGCCACATGATCTGTAAGGGTTGGAATGAATGTGTCGATTAAATCCTTGTCATTACAACACTCTAATAACCGTAATACCCATTCTCCATACACGGATGTGGCTGCTTCCAAAAAGGCGGCTATCTCTACACTG
Organism: Paenibacillus sp. VTT E-133280; assembly: GCF_002264385.1. Taxonomy (NCBI): domain Bacteria; kingdom Bacillati; phylum Bacillota; class Bacilli; order Caryophanales; family Paenibacillaceae; genus Paenibacillus; species Paenibacillus sp. VTT E-133280. The sequence goes on along the minus strand of NZ_NFUX01000109.1, from coordinate 11,525 downwards.
TTACCACGTGCCTTCTGAAGCACTGTCCATACACGATCTTCCGGGAGACCCAGTGTTATCCCGAGCCTCCTCGCTGCTTCTTCTGTCACAAAAGTCACTTCATATTTCGCTCGAATCGAGATCCCTTCCTCCAAACGTTCATGATGTCGCTGGATACGAGTTTCAGACAGTTCCTCTATGACCTCACCTTCACACGCTGGAGGCGGTACCATATCATAATCGACCACCGTGCCTGCATCGGGCTGATTTTCTTGATCCAACACAAGCTCAACACAATCACAGGCCGCGACTGAAATTTTCACTTCCCCCCACTTCCCACTCTTTGCCGCACGAATCATGAGGTCACCGAGACCTGTTTTGAAGGTGGCTTCCCCTTGAGCATTGGTAGATAGGACGGCTATCGGGTAAAATTCGGCCATGTTATACACTTGGAACTGTACTTCTGCATCCTGCACAGGCTGCTCGAATTCATCCTTCACATGAACCGTAATTATCCGTGTGGATGCGTAATTTTCCAATACATTAATTTCAGTGAACCACTCATCTGCAAGCGTAATCTCTTCTGGACCTTGATAGTTAGCGAGAATACGTGTGTTAATTAACATCGCTCTACGCGCTGGAGGTCCAAACCACCCTTGATTAGGACGGGCTTCCGGTTCGCAAGCCCCAATAAAATACCATTCACCGTCTGCCCATGCCTCCACCCATGCGTGGTTATCATCACAATGAGCCCAACGTGGCGTATACACTTGACGTGCAGGTATACCTATACTGCGAAGGGCTGCCACAGCTAGTGTGGATTCTTCACCGCAACGCCCACGTGCATTTCGAATCATCGTTAATGGCGAAATCGTCCGCAAATCACTCCCAATGTACGTTGCCATTTCATGACACCAGTAATTCGTCTCAAGAATAGCTTCCGTCATAGTCAACTTACTAGTTCGCTTCTCTAATTGCTTATGAAGAATATGGCGGTGATCTTCAATGTTTTCGGTATTAACACGATAGGGCAGCACGAAATGTAAAAATATATGATCCGGTACTTGCCATGGCATATCTCGGCGAATCTTAAGTGTCGTTCTCACATGATTCAAGAAAAGCTCTCCACTGTAATCCGCCAAATCATTCACTGGCATATACGCATAGAGATACTTAAGTGCAATTATTTCTTCTTCCGTCAAGTCCTGTTCAAAGATTTGAAATAACTGCGTTGCACGTCTCTTGGCCAAAATCTTCTTCTCCTGAAACTTACGTTCAATCAGTTCCATATCCAATCACTCCTTCCAGAGAAACCCGTCCTCGCGAATGTAAAGACGGGACGTCTTATCTGATGTTGATGCAGATATTATAAAAGTTTTAGTCGTCGTTTCAATGCTTGGTTCAATGGTCCATGTATCCTCTTCACATAATGTAATAAAATCGGTTGTGAACATGCCGTGTGTTTCGTAATAGTTCCGCTCACGATAATAGAGCTTCCGTAATTCCCATTTGATATGTTCATCCCGAGGGATGTCGAAGTGATATGGACCCGCTTCATTCACGAATACAACATAGCCCCACAGTTCTGGATAATGCATATTAATGATTCCTTGTGGTGACCACACCCAATTATCCTCAGGATAAGGCTTTCCTGTGTCGGGGTTGTGAAGCTTAAGATACTTATCATCGACAACCTCGGTCTGCCATTCAACACGTGAAAAATTAACACGCCAAAACTCCCCAGCGTATGGTGATCGTCGATCCGTGGCACATTCTTTTAAACTATTCCATGGTATTGCAACTTCAACCGTCCATTTCCGATTGTCAGCGTGCGGGTTATTTAACTCACCTTCGATATGAACAGCCGTCTTCAAGCCTTGGATATCCCAACCGTTGATTGGAGGACCTCCGTCACGATAAGGTTTCACAAGGAGTAAGTCCCATACCGTGTTCAAGGCGTTAATCTCAAACTCGTAATACTGATGGGAATCTCCTGTCGGATCTATAAAAATCTCAAAATCATTGTCGTAAAAAATAACGGAATCACGTTCTGTCAGCGTTCCCCAGATCTGATCTTCCATCAGCTCTGCACCAAAGTAAAAATACTCATCATCCCACAGCATCTTTACTCTCGTATCCTTTCCTGGCATCGGACGCAGATCTCCTTCAATATCCACAAACTTTTCTGTCCATGCTGCATGCTGCCAAAAGGGCTTATCTAGCTTCCCATCCAAGACAAGCGACTCCGTCGCTCGTCTGCACAGATAATGCTTGGGGGCGTATGAAACCATGTGAGGCGCTGGTACTCCACTTCGATTTACCATGTGAATGCTCCTCTATCCGTTAATGTACTTTAGTTGTGCGTTACAACTGCGCCTGAGCCGCCGTACATCTCAATTTCTTCATCGAATTCCAATTTAAGTACTGTCACTTGATCATGCATTTCTTCAGGTGTTATATGAATCCAAGTTGTACCTGGTATGTGAAACCACGGCACACCACCGTGAATTTCATGGGTGAGCTCCTTGCCTGAGTGAAGCACCGTAATCTTTGTAATGGGATTACACAGCCCTTTGAGGCAAATGTTCTCCCTAGGTGTATCGTAAACGAAGAGGTACAAGTTCTTCTTATCCGGAGACAATGTACTGCCACCTAAATAATAGCGTGTCATAATACCCTCTTGTGTTCCATAGATGGCTTCTTCATGTGTACGTATCCAATCACCTAGTCCGAGCAAGATCGCTTCCTGCCTAGGATCAATCGTTCCATCCTCCATGGGCCCAATATCTAACAGCATATTCCCGCCCATGCTGATACAGTCACAGAACATTCGGATCATTTGATTTAATGATTTATAATTGTGGTCTGTATGCACATAACCCCATGACGTATTTATCGTCGTGCAGAATTCCCACGGACCTTCCGGACGCGTAATGGGAAGACCTTGCTCGGGCGTCTTATAATCCCCATACCCTTGCAAGCGTGAGTTTATAATAAGATCAGGATTAAATGATTTCAGATAATCTTTGAATGCTGGCAATCCCCACTGCTCTGCGCTTCGTTCCCAATCCCCATCGAACCATAACAGATCAACCTGACCATATTCCGTTAACACTTCTCCCAGTTGGTTACGGTTAAATGCCAGAAATCTCTCCCATCGCTCTGGATCTTGGACACCATCCATCGGACTTGAATAACGATTTACCTGACTCAAGTCATCTGGTACGACGCCTTTCTCATACACTGATGGATAATCAGGATGAGACCAGTCAATGAGGGAGTAATACATCCCTACGCGAAGACCCTGATCTCGAATCGCCTCAGACCACTCCTTAATAATATCTCTCTTGGCAGGTGTCGCCTTCATAACGCTCAAATCACTGAACTTCGTATCAAATAAGGCTACTCCGTCATGATGCTTCGTCGTTTAGAACAGAATACTTGGCTCCTGACTTCGCAATCAGCTCTGCCCAATACTTCGCATCAAATTTAGAGGCCGTAAAGCCATTCAATTGCTTCATATAGTCCTCATAAGACATTCTCCCGTTATAGAAAGACCATGATTCTGCAACTCCTTGTACCGCATAAATCCCATAGTGAATGAAAATTCCTAGCTTTGCATCGGTGAACCACTTCTGCATCTGCTCTTCCTCCCATAGTTCAACTCGTTATTTCATGCGAAATACATGTGCAATTGGGGCAATTCCCGTAAGCTCGCTCTCTAGTAAATGAACGATCAATCCAGTTGTTGTTCGTTCAAATGTTAGATTCTCTTGTCCGCCAACAAGATCTATTTGCGTCACAGCCTGCTCGAGTGAAATACAAATCTCACTGATCACGAGTTCCTGCTCCTTTGAGTACAGATGGATAGCATAGATGACATCGCCTTTTTTCGTGAAATGTGTATTTCCAACGGAGTATGGCGTACATATGCGTGTTCCATAAATCGCCTCACCATGGACTTTGAGCCAACTGCCCATTCCTTTCATCCGATCCATCGCTGCTCTTGACAAGCGGCCATCTGGTTGTGGTGCGACATTAAGTGCCAGGTTACCACCTTTGGCTACAACTTCAACGAGCAAATGAATTAATTGACGTGTCGTCTTGTAATGATCCTCATACCGATAAGAGAACGCAGTCCCCATCGTAATACAGCTTTCCCATGGGATATGCAGGGGACGCGCGGGCAACGTTTGCTCTGGTGTAACGACATTCTCATAAGGTCCGCCAACGGTACGGTCTGCACTTAGTAGCCACGGCTGATGCAGACGTGCCTTCTCTACCACTTCACCCAACCGAATATCCTGTGGATTATTCTTATTCTGTGGACACACCCATCCCGCATCCAACCAGAGCATTTCAATCCGACCATATTTCGTCATCAATTCCATGATCTGATCATGTGTGTACTGCACGAATTGCTCCCATAGCCATGGATAATCTTGTGTTGGATACGAAGGACCTCGATTCATGAACGTCCCCGTCTCCATACCTGGGGCCCAGTATGTTGGTGTGTGCCAATCCGCTTTGGAGAAGTAGGCAGAGATCCCAAGTCCCTTGGCCCGAAAAGCATCAAATACGTTCTTACAAATATCCGCGTACTTATGTGCATGGAAAGGACAATCCTTACCCGTGATGCGATAATCTGTTGTCTGCGTATCCCACATACAGAAGCCATCGTGATGCTTCGTTGTGAAATTTAAATATTTGAAGCCACCTTCTGCAGCAACCTCTGCCCACTTCTCAGGCTCAAAACGGAGCGGATTAAAGGTTTTATTCAGCCCGAAGTATTGCCGCTTCAGCTCCGTCGAATCAACCCCCCAATCAATATCGTCCCGTGACCAATCTCCATCTTTATCACTAAGCGCCCACGATTCAACTAGTCCAAGCTGCGAATAAGGTCCCCAGTGCATCATCAAGCCCAGCTTCTGATCCTTGAACCATTCCAGCTGATCTAATAGCTGCGAATCCTCCGGCTTAACGTACTCCTCCTCTGTGCTGTAATTGTGAACTCCTTCAACAACAATTTGCTCCTCGACAACATTAGCGTCACTCATTTGCACGACCTCCATGCAGCTCTTCTGAGGCTGCGATTCTATTGATTTAGTATGATATATTTTCAAAAAAACATTTGACATAAAAATAAATATCCGCTATAAACATCCTATTATGGAATATAAATAAGTATTCAAGCGCCGATCTATATCTTGCTGTATTCAAAGCTTGATAGAAACATCTCCATGTATACTCCATAAAAAGGGGGAAACCACTTTGAACTATAACTATTTCAAATCGAAATTGTTTCTGAAATTCACTGGTTCGTATCTACTTATCCTTCTTATTCCGCTTATATTTGTAATCGTTTTCATTTACCGAAATGCTACCGATAATTTACAAAAGGAGATTGAAAATGCTCACTTTAATCAGCTCACCCAAATTAAAACGGTAGTGGATGGACGCATGAATGATTTAAGAGATATGGCGTCACGGATGTCATACGACGCTCGTCTCGCTCATTATCGCATACTGGATCCTTATGAAAGTCGTGACGCGATAGCGGCACTAGATAGCTACAAATCTTCCAATTCCATTGTGGAGGATATATTTCTGTACTATCATCATGACCCTAATATTTATTCCAATCATGGCATGTATAGCCTGGATGTATTTCGTAGCTCCTATCAGTTTGGAAGCTGGAAGAATGATGAACTTGTGACTGCTTTAAACTCGTCCAAATTTCCATCCATTCGACTTACGAACATGCTGAATCAAAATTCACCACTCGAGCAATCTGTATTAACCTATATCCTGCCGATCATTCCCAACACCTCAGATCCATATGCTTCTGTCATGTACCTCATTAAAGAGAAAGAGTTGGCATATCTGATCGATTCCGTTCTCGGTAACTATCGAGGATTAACGTATATTTTTGATAATCATGGACGTGTTTTATCCTATAGTGGCCATGGAGATACAGTTAGCCAACAGGATATCCAACGGTTATCAGAGCTTCCACCCGGCATACATAATCTATCGATAAACAACGAAGATCATTCGGTTATTTCCGTCACATCGGATGTCAATGGCTGGTCATATGTGACTTTAATGGCGAGTAATCAATTTTTCAGTAGCGTGCTTAATGTTCGGAGCTTCATCATTATTTTATTCATTGTGATCGCCATTGTAGGAACAGCCATCGCTCTATTATTCGCTCGGATGCAATATCTTCCGATTGCTGAGCTCGTTCGCTTCACGAACAAAAAAACAGATACACCGGCCTCCGGAAATGAGCTCGAGTATATACGATCAACATTACAGCAGTATAGCTCCAAGGTTGATCTCCAAGAGCCCTATGCACGCAACCATGTTCTCTCCATGCTATTAAAGCATGGACATGCACAAATGATGACGCATGGAATATTCGATACCTTTCATCTGCACTTCGAGCAAAGTCATCATTTTGTCATGATGATGGGCTGGGATGACTTAGAACAGCAGCATCTTCAGGCGCGACAAGAAGTACATCGCAAGCTTGCGTATATTGAATTTCCAGCGCTTGCTGCACAAGTATACGGTGTAGAGCTCCCGCAATTGGATCAGCTCGCACTCATTGTGAGCTTACAGCTCGAAGATGATGAGGCACTCGCTGCACAAATCGTTCATATCGTGGATGCGATCCGTGAATATACATTAGGCATAATGGATATCCACCCGATGATCGGTGTAGGCAAATGTTATGAGAGCCCTCAGCAGCTTAATCAATCCTTTGTTGAGGCTTGCTCCGCCTTCGAATTACGTAAATCGACCGAGCATGGAACCACCGTGTATTTTGAAAAGCTATCCAGTGCCCATGATCAAACGGTGTTACTCCCTAGTAACGAGCTATTAAAGCTTGCACAAAGCTTGAAGCAGGGCAACTACGAAGTCGCCAATCAAATTATTCACACAGCCATCCATGGGCTTGATAATAAACAACGATCTACCCTGCTGATGCGATGCGTATTGTTCGACCTGCTGAATACCATGCTCAAAACTGCAGTTGAGCTAAAGATGGATAACATGATGCAGTCTGCTTCTCCCCATTTCATGAATGGTCCCGTCCATCTTATAGAGCAGAATTTCTACCGTTTAGCCACTCAGATTTGTACACAGGTAGAGCAGACGCATAAAAAAGAAGAACATTCACTTATGGATCATATCGTTGCTTTTATCGACCAGCACTATGTTGATCATTCACTTAGCCTTGAATCTGTTTCTGCTGCGTTTACGATTTCACCTTCCCATCTCAGTCGTTCATTCAAGGATAAGGTCGGCATCAACTTCGTCCAATATATTTGGCAAAAACGATTAGATAAGGTCAAGGAACAGCTCGTAATAACAAGTGATCCGTTAAAAGATATTATCCAGCGCGTCGGCTACCTCGACACACCAAACTTTATTCGAAAATTCAAAAAGGAAACCGGTTATACCCCGGGCCAGTATCGACAGATGAATAGTAATCATCCCAATACTGAGCCTAACGATACCGTATAATCCTTTCTCGGTTAGGGTTCATCATAACTTTCCGGTCATGCCTAGCATGACCGGAAAGTTTTTCAAAATATGAGAATGTATAAGCTTCACAAATTATTTGCTAGCAGCCCATGTATCGTATGCTTGTTGATACGTTGATTCGAGCTTCTCATACCCCATTTTTTTCATTTGAGCGATATATTTATCCCAATTGGTTAATGGCTCTGCGCCTGTAACGAATTTTGCTTCCATTTCCTTCACGTATTTATCCAAATCGGAACGGAGTGTTTTGATTTCCGTCTGTTGGTCTACCGTCAGGAATACCGATGGGAAGGGAGCCTTTGCAATAGGTGTAAGCTTTGTAGCTGTTTCTTTGTCAATCCAGTCATCAAAGCTAGTACGAAGACCTAAAACATAGCTGTTCTCATAGGAACCTGGTGTATTAATCCCGTAGTTTGGCGTGATTGTACCGCGGTATTCTTCACGATCCGTACCATCTGGAACTGGCAGCCATTCTTTCTCGCCTGTTGCTTTATCTTTGTATTTAAATAACGTACCTTCAGGTCCATATGCCCAGAAGGAATACCCTTCTTCGCTAAATTGGTAATCAATCCAGCGCATACTTGCTTCCGGGTTCGGGTTCGTGTTAGAAATCGCGAAACCGCCAATGGTGTTAATACCAGGATGCTTGCCGTATACAGGTGTTCCAGCAATATCACTAGATACAGGCTGCATCATCGGGTTATCTTCACTCGGTTCACCACCAAGCGTGAAGTATGGAAAATAATCGGAGAATAAGGCCACTTGATTGTTTTTCCCTTTTGCTTTCTTCTGCTCATCGGTTTGAGAGAATGTTTCATGATCCAGCAAATTCTCGTTCCATAAGCGATTCAAGAAGGTTAAATATTCTTTGTAGGCTGGTTCAGCTTGTGGAAAGTGTACTTTGTTCTCCTTATCTACGTAGATATCCTCGTTATACATCCCCCAGAATCCGAGGAAGAACATCCGTAAATCATCTAATTTCACAGAGGATAGAGGAACCTCATCGTCTTTACCGTTTCCGTTCGCATCTTCCTCTTTAACCTTCTTCAAATAGTTGTATAGCTCTTCTGTTGTCTGCGGTAATTTGTTCTCCATGCCGAACTTCTTCAAGAACTTCCCGTTATACCACATCGGTCCACGATACCATACCGCAGATGGCTGAATATTGCGTAGTGCATAGATATGTCCATCTGGTGTTGTCATTGATTTGCGAATATCCGGATTTGCATCGAGAATTTTTTTTAAATTAGGTGCGTAGCCCTCATCAATGTATTTTTCTAAAGGCAGCAACAATCCTTGACTTCCGTAGGTAACTTGATCCGATCCTTTTAGATCCGCCGCATAAAAAATATCGGGAAGCGTACCGCTTGCAAATACCAAATTCTTTTTCGTCTCAAAGCTGTCTTGTGGGGCGTTTTGAATCTTTAACTTAATATTCGTCATCTTCTCGTATTCCTGAATAACAGGCATCTTGTTCCAATCCTGACGCCCTACATCCGGTGCCATAATAGAAAGCTCAATCGGATTATCCACGATAGGAAAGCCCGTCTTATGAACCTCTGCGGCTGTGTCTGAGCTTTCTGTGCTTGCCGTCCCCTTATCGTTACTCGATCCACATGCAGTAAAAATAGAAATTGACATGGAAAGACATAACAACATGAGTCCAGTTTTACGATAATTCGTCATACAAAAACCTCCCCTTTTTTACTTGTATCTTAAGATCAACCCTTAACAGAGCCAATCATGACACCTTGCACGAAATAACGTTGCAAGAATGGATAGACAGCAATAATCGGAAGCGTAGATACGATAATGACCCCATACTTCACAAGTGAAGCAATTTCTGCCTTGTTGTTCTGGGCTGCTGCAGCTGTCGCATCGATAATGCCACCTACTTGCGATTGCATTTCCTGAAGAACGAGAATCTGACGAAGCACAAGCTGCAATGGATATTTCGCATCATCATTCAGGTAGATCATGGCGCCGAAATAGCTGTTCCAATGCCCTACCCCGTAGAATAAGGCCATAACTGCGATAATTGGCATCGATAACGGGAGAACAATCCGCAGGAATAATCGAATATTCGTCGCGCCATCGATTTGAGCCGCATCTTGAAGCTCAGCTGGAATGGAGTTCGCAAAGAAGGTACGAGAGACGATAATATTCCAGATTGACGCTGCGCCAGGAATTACCAGTGCCCACATCGTGTTGACCATGCCTAGCCCTTTTACCAACATGTATGTAGGGACGAGACCGCCTCCAATGAACATCGTTACCATGAACATCCCCATGAAAAACCCACGGCCTACAAAGTCCTTACGACTGAGTGCATATGCCGCTGGCATCGTAACGACCAAGTTAATCGTTGTGCCTAGCAATGTATACAAAATCGTATTTCCATACCCCGTCCAAATCTTCGAGTTCTGAAATACAATCTCATACCCCTTAAAGGTAATTCCTTTTGGAAAGAGCCACATTTCACCGGAAGCAACCATCTTCGGATCACTGATGGATGCGCTAATAATATATAAGATGGGATATGCGACTAACAGCAATGCTATTGCCACATACGTATAGATGCAAATTAGGAATATTCGGTCTCGCTTAGAAAGCTTTATACCTGATACCATAAATTCCAACCTCCTTCTACCATAGACTGTTCTCGCTCGTACGGCGGACAATCTGATTCACCGTAATGAGCAGGATGCAATTGACAATGGAGTTAAATAAACCAACAGCTGTTGAGAAGCTATATTGCGCATCGACAAGACCAGATCGATAGACAAAGGTTGAAATCACATCAGAGCTTGACATATTTAACGAATTTTGCAGAAGTAATATTTTTTCAAAACCTACACTTAACAAGCCACCCATATTCAGAATTAATAGAATGGTCATGGTCGGTATAAGCGCTGGTATATTGATGTGGCGAACACGTTGGAAGCGAGAGGCCCCGTCAATGATTGCCGCTTCATGTAAGCCTGGGTCTACACCCGAGAGTGCCGCCAAATAAATAATCGTCCCCCAACCCGCACTCTGCCACACGCCTGAGAATACATACATCGTCTTAAACCAACCAGGGCTTGTCAGAAACTGCGGTGCACTAAAGCCTAAACCTTCAATGGCATGAATAATCATACCGTTCGATGGAGACAAGAAGGTAATAATCATCCCCGCCATAACAACGACAGAAATGAAATGAGGTGCATACGTAACGGTCTGAACAAGTCGCTTGAAGAAGCCATCCTTCACTTCGTTAAACGCAAGCGCCAGAATAATTGGGATTGGGAATCCAATGGCTAATTCATACAAGCTAATACTGAGCGTGTTCCACAGCAAATCCCAGAAATAGTACGAGTTAAAAAATCGAATGAAATGATCAAAGCCTACCCATTCACTGCCAAAATAGCCTTTTGACGGAATGTAGTTCTTAAAAGCAATCTGAATCCCATACATCGGTCCATAGCTGAAAATGAGGAAGTAAAAGAATGCAGGTGCGATAAAAATGTAAAGCTCCCAATTCTGACAAATCTTCTTCCATGTCTCGTTTCTGCCCTTACGCTTTTCTTTCGGTGCTGAATTCACAGTTCGCATATGTACGCTTCCTGTTTCATGCATCGCGACATCCCCTCCTTATAGGTAATGATGAGAACATTCTGATCATCGAGTGAGCATCATTATCTATCGAATTGTTATCAATCGCATTAATGCTAGCGCTTACATTTACACTATATAGAATCGAGCGAATCGTAAATATGTCATTCTCGCTTATCAAGAATTTCGTGTTGTACTGCGGGATGATATACGTTTCACCGCTATGTTGATGTTCTAAAAATGTGTCATTCTTGCGCTTTTCGCTCATCATTCCGTTGTATTACAATGCCAAAGCTGCTCACAGAGGCAATGTGTATAAATCTCCATAGAACATGTTTTTTTTGCGCATTTAAAGGGAATTCATCCTAAATCTAACGTTTGTTGACTGAAGTATCATG
>NZ_NFUX01000144.1:0-3682 GCF_002264385.1 Paenibacillus sp. VTT E-133280 | reverse complement strand
TACGACTACTGTAACTAAGCCTGTAACTAAACCTACAGAAACTACACCTAGTACAGGTGCTGCGAGCAATAAAGGAACTTATGTTCAACAGATCGTAACGCTGGTAAATAAAGAGCGTGCAGCAGCTGGTCTGAAACCTGTTTCTGGATTGGACAGCCTTCATAAAGTAGCAGCTACAAAAGCTACGGATATGCGTACTAATAACTATTTTTCACATACTTCACCTACGTATGGTTCACCATTCGATATGATGAAATCCTTTGGGATCACGTATAACGCTGCAGGCGAGAACATCGCTATGGGTCAAAAAACACCAGAAGAAGTAATGAAAGCATGGATGAATAGTCCTGGTCATAAAGCTAATATTTTGAATGCTAATTTCAATTATATCGGTGTAGGTTATGACAATAACTATTGGGTTCAAGAATTTATTGGTAAATAATTGAAATATCGTTACTGAAATCAACGTTCTTCGATGAAAATCGGGGGACGTTTTTTTGTGCCCAAACTTTAATCGCTGAATTTGTTTGAGAATTTTCGTATTCATATTTGGGTTGAATAAGCGGAGCAGCTGGATTTATTTCTGTTCTAGACATTTGCAAAACCGGTATGGAAGATTTATGTTTATGTACATAGTTAAGATCTTTGTAAAATGTGGAACAATACATAATAGAACGGCACACGGAGGGATGGCTTTGAATGATTCAAAGTGGACATGGCGCAGCGTTAGCCTGATTTCCATAGTAACAACCATAATTCTAATTGTAGGTTTAGTTTATGCGGTCAGAGACATTATCTATCCGGTTGGAGAAGCCGCAGAGACCAACATACCTCAACAAACAGCTGCTCCAGCGGCGGAAGCTGATAAGAAGCTCAAAGTTGTTGCTCTCGGAGATTCGCTAACCAAGGGAACTGGTGATAACACCGGGGAAGGATTTGTTAAGCGTACAGTTAGTGGTTTATCTGCTAAAGGTGTTGAGGTTGATTTTTTAGGGAATATGGGGATTAATGGTTTAACTACTGCAGGACTGCTAAGCAAGCTGGAAGAAGATGGTGTAGATTACGCGCTGCATATGGCGAATGTCATTCTGCTCTCGATCGGAGGGAATGATTTATTCAAGGACTCCAATATTTTGCAGAATAGTGGCGCACTTCAAAGTGAATCCACGACCGATCAAGAGCTGACTCCAGAGTCTTTGCTAGCAGCCCTTCCAGAAGCAGTAGGAAGATTAGGTAAGATTCTGCAGAAAATCACGGAAATCAATCCAAATGCTCAAATTTATTATATGGGTCTATACAACCCCTTTGGTGATATACCAGATCTGCTTGTACCAGGTAATCAGGCGGTTGCGAAGTGGAATAATGCGGCAATGGATGTTATTAATAAGCACAGCAATATGACATTGGTTCCAACCTTCGACTTGTTTAACAAGCATTTGGACAAATACTTATCAACGGATCATTTTCATCCGAATGGGGATGGATATCAGCGAATCGGAGAGCGATTCATTCAGGCTATACACTAGAACACAATTGAGAGCCAGCTTTCTAAGAAAGATGATTTGTGTTTAACAAGGAGCTAAAGAGAATATGACAAAAGCGAACAGTGATGAATCCAGTCCGGTCGTCTTGTCTGTAGACGGGGTACGGAAAAAAATAGGGCGAAAGTGGATTATAGATGATGTTACGTTTGATGTGAGAAAAGGAGAAATTTTTGGCTTCCTCGGACCCAATGGAGCTGGAAAGACAACTACGATTCGAATGCTTGTCGATTTGATTCGTCCAAGCGAGGGCAAGATTACGGTATGTGGTTACAATGTGAACCGAAATCCGGAAAAAGCGTTGCAATTTGTTGGCTCTATCGTGGAGAACCCTGAGGTGTATACCTATTTGACGGGATGGGAGAATTTACAGCATTTTGCCCGGATGCAGCCTGGTATTGATAATACTCGCATTAGTGAAGTGGTAGATATCGTACGGTTAGATCAACGAATCCATGATAAGGTAAGTACATATTCGCTTGGGATGAGGCAGCGACTTGGTATAGCGCAGGCTCTTCTGGGACATCCGCGTCTGCTTATTCTGGACGAGCCAACAAACGGGCTAGATCCAAAGGGAATTAAGGAGCTGCGAGAATTTATACGCAAGCTAGCAGATGAGGGGTTGGCGGTATTTGTATCGAGTCATTTACTTAGTGAAATCCAGCTTCTCTGCGACCGTGTTGCGATTATTAGTAAAGGGCGAGTACTTGCAGTGGGTTCGGTAGATGAGCTTATTGCCCGAAATTCGCCGTATGTACTTTGGGAGCTAGAGCCTTTTGCTGAAGCTAGGACATTACTGGCTGATCGCCCAGATATTCAGATTCAGAATCTGGAAGACGTTACCTTGGATGATTCAATAATTGCAGGTATGGGCCCGAATTCTTTAATCACAATTATGGAGCAGGATTTGATCCCCGAGATTGTGGCTGTTATGGTGACTGCTGAAATCGAAGTTAGGGCTGTGCATAAAATCAATCCGACACTGGAACAGCTATTCTTGAAACTAACGGAGGGTGAGAACGTTGAATAATATGCTTCCGCTAATCCGTAATGAATGTTTAAAAATCATAAAAAAGAAACGGTTTTATGTTATACTGCTGATTCTGATTGTTCTGGTGCCTATGTTCACCTACGCGCAAATGCGATCTGCTGAGCGTAGCCGAGATAAATTCAACTCCGATTGGCGCCTGGAGATCCAGCAGCAGATCATTGATAATCAAAATTCTTTGGGTAGCGACCGGATTCCAGAGGAATGGAAGACTTATCGGCGAATATTTGTACAGCAGCTTCAATATTACCTTCACCATGATGTGAATCCGAACGAGCCAAGTGGCGTTACCTTTACCCGTGAGTTTATGGATAATTCCGTTACTTTATTTATTCCACTACTCATTATGGCTGTAGCTTCGGATTTAGTTTCTGCGGAGCGGACTACAGGGACGATCAAAATGCTGCTGACAAGGCCAGTTAAGCGTTGGAAAGTTTTGTTTAGCAAAATGGCGGCACTGCTTATGTTTGTCTCACTCATCGTACTCACCACATTTGTGATCAGCTATTTGATCTCTGGTCTCGCTTTTGGATATAAGGGCTTCAATATCCCTGTTTTTACAGGCTTTAAGATCAGTGGGGACTCGGTAGATATGTCTACTGTACATGCAATACCACAGTGGAAATATATGCTTATGCAAGGTGGATTGGTCTGGTTCGTAAGCGTTGTAGTTGCCCTGCTTGCTTTTATGATCTCTGTACTTGTAAGGAGCACTGCTGCTAGTATAGTGGTCATGATGGCAGCGCTGATCGCTGGAAATATTTTGACCAATATGGCTTCAGCCTGGACAACAGCGAAATATTTATTTATGGTAAATCTTGGACTGACCGGCTATTTGTCAGGAACTCCCGCCCCTATAGAGGGGATGTCCTTGTCATTTTCCATGGCTGTGCTGGCAGTATGGGGGGCTGTTTCGGTGATCATTTCATTCGCCGTCTTTACGAAAAGGGATATTTTGAATTAGAATGTACAAAGTGACGAAAACGTTTGTTTGCATTTTTAGAAATATAAGAACGTATAAGTTTTGCACCTATACTTTATATCTTATGTTTCTCGCTAAAAGGCTTACCGTCCTTATAAGGACGCCAAAGGC
>NZ_NFUX01000135.1:0-5555 GCF_002264385.1 Paenibacillus sp. VTT E-133280 | reverse complement strand
CCCCTTCGTCATCCCGGTCAGATACCCGAAGGTGGTCAGCCAGTGCCATCCAGTCAAAACCATTTTGTTCAAATGCAGCATCGAGGATACTCTTCAGTGACTCCTGAGCATCATTCGATTCAAAAGTATGTGCGTGATATTCACCTGTCATCCACTTGCCTGAATGTTCAGAAGCTGTTGTCGTGAACTCAGGCGTTGATTGAGCAGAAGCACTGTATGCTGCCTGCGTTAGGTTAGGGCTCAACAATAATACGGCAAGCGAACTAGTTAAAAATACGCGAACTTTTCTCTTTTTCAAAACGATTTAACCCTCCGATGACTTTTTAATTTTCTATTATTCTATATTTAGAATAGTAGAAGATTGTAAAGACATGTCGGAAGTTGTTACATGTTTGTGTAAACCTTATTTTATTCGAACTGGCAGGCTTACCGTGAACGCCGTTCCTTCCCCAGGACGACTAGCTACAGTTACCCTTCCTTCATGCAGCTCAACGATTTTTTTAACCAATGATAGACCCAGTCCGCTGCCGCCACCGCTTGCAGTTCTAGCTTTGTCCGCCTTATAAAAACGCTCGAAGATCCGAGGCAAATCTTCCTCCGAGATACCAATCCCGCTATCTTGAATCTCTACCTCTACCCGTTCATCCACCATACGAAGCCTAATATGAATACAACCGCTCTGTGGAGTAAATTTGATACTGTTATGCAGGAGATTGGTCCAAACCTGCCTCATCAAATCTTTAACCGCATTGATGTTTACTTCTTCCAATTCGGCCTCTACCTCTATATTTTTCTCCAGCCATTGGGGCTCGGAAGCCAGAATGGTATCACGAAGCTGCTTATCCAGACGGTAAACCTGATTTTCAAACGGGAAATTACCCGATTCAAGCGCGGACAGCTTCAATAAATTATCACTGAGCCCAGATACACGGGTACTCTCAGCCACAATAATATTAAGATAATGCCTTCTACTCTCCACACTTACAGTCTCATCCTGAAGTGCAAGAGCAAACCCCCGAATCGAGGTTAGCGGAGACTGGATTTCATGCGATACATTGGAGATAAAATCCTGACGCATAGTCTCCATCTGGCTCAGCTCGCTGGCCATTACGTTGATACTCTCTACAATTTCACCGAATTCCCTGTAGTCCTTTTTATTATCCAGTACCACATCGAAATCACCCTTAGCAATACGCCCTAAACCTTCGATGATCGAGTTATAGAAAACACGTTCCCAGCCCCGAAAAAACTTTGAGGTTAATAATGCCATCAGGAACAAGATTACAATACCGACCATCACACTGATTAATTGAACAACATACTCCGAGGAGGGACGCCCAACCCTGCTATATATCCAGTTCATCAGGAAATAAGCTGCACTCCAGCTAATCCCAACGCCACCAAAATACACAAAAGTCATCCCAATCCGCTTAAGGATCTCCTTAAACTGATTCATACTCAGCCTCCAGCCGATACCCTAGTCCGCGGATCGTACGAATAACGAAACCATAGTTATCCTGATTGAACCGTTCACGCAAACGATTGATATGCACATCGAGCGTCCGCTCATTCCCTTCAAAATCATAACCCCAAATTTCTTCGATCAGCCTGTCTCTTGTCAATGTTTGCCCCGGATAGCTGCCCAGCTTAAACAACAGCTCAAATTCCTTAAGCGGCAAGGTGATTTCCCCATACTCTGAGGAGACCTCGTAGGTTTTACGATTCATACGCAATCGGCCTACGGTCACACTTTGCGCGGCCGAAATCTGATATCGTTTAAGCAGCGCCTTTACTCTCGCAATAAGTACAACCGGCTCAAATGGCTTGACCAGATAATCATCACTACCCAGCTCAAAGCCTTTTACAATTTGTGAGGTTTCCCCTTTGGCTGTCAGCATTAAAATCGGGAAATCATAGTTGTGGCGCATCCGCCGGCATAGCTCCCAGCCGTCCATGTTGGGCATCATTACATCAATAATAGCTAAATCTATGTTATTACCTTCCAGAATCTGAAGAGCCTCCAGTCCATCGGATGCTCCATAGATCTCATCCATTCCTTCAGCTCTCAGAAATACTTCTACCAATTCGCGGATGTGCGGATCGTCGTCCACTACTAGTATTTTTGTCATACAGCACTGGAGCCTCCTCTTTAATGTCCTGAATCTCGGGGTTATTCATCTGTAGCTGCTGGGTGGCAAATTCACGATATAATTCATGGTTTTCCAGTAGCTCCTCATGACTTCCCATTCCGGTAATTTGACCCTTTTCCATAAAAATAATCTGCTCTGCATTTACAACTGTAGCCAAACGGTGCGCTATTACAATCGTAGTCCGACCCTCCATCAAATTGGACAGTGCCTTCTGCACCACGGCTTCCGATTGGCTATCCAGACTGGAAGTGGCTTCATCAAGCATAAGAATCTTCGGGTTCCGCAGCAGTGCTCTAGCAATAGCAATCCGTTGCCGCTGTCCACCAGACAGCTTCACGCCTCTTTCGCCGACATCCGTATTATAGCCTTCAGGAAGTGCATCAATAAAGCCATCTGCATAAGCCATTGCTGCTGCTGCGTGCATCTCCTCCCTGCTAACGTCACGATCCAATCCGTAGGTTAAATTCTCAGCAATCGTACCTGAAAGCAGTGGACTTTCCTGCGAGACATACCCTATAAGCTTCCGCCACGAACGCAGTGAGAATGTAGATACTGGCTTGTCACCCAGCTTAATCAGGCCTGACTGAGGCTCGTAAAAACGTTCTAGCAAGGAGAACAACGTGGTCTTACCGCCTCCACTCGGTCCGACAATAGCCGTCACCTGACCAGGAAGCATCTGGAAACTTACATCATTCAATACCTTCTCACCATTTTTATATCCAAAGCTTAATCCCTCTACTGAGATCGGACCTTCTTCGCCATTTGCCTCTTCCTGTCCTTCATATACTTCCTCTTCTGCTGCCAAGGTCTCAATAATACGCTCAGAGGCACCCTTAGCTTTCTGAATCTGTGTGAAGAACGTAGTCAGTTGAGTAAGTGGCATAATAATCTGAATAAGATAAAGAATAAAGGCGACTAGTTCTCCAGCCGTCAAGACGCCGGAAGATACCTGCATCCCACCATAACCGATAATGACCACAAGCAGCATCATAAAAACAAAGGAGACAAGTGGACTGATCATCGCGCTAATCTTGCCTTCACGAATACCAAAAGAAAGCAGGTTCATAATTCCAGCCTTGCCTGCCTCGTACTCTTTTTTCTCTGCGCCTGAGGATTTGACCAGACGGATCTCAGATAAAACACCACTAAGTGTAGCAGTAAAAGAAGCTGTCTCGTCCTGCATACCCTTCGAGATTTTGTACATCTGCCGCCCAAGTGGTACTAGTATCAGCGCAGAAAGTGGAAGAACAGTGAATAGAACAAGTGTCATTTTCCAATTTAAAAATAGTAGAACTGAGATCGAACCTACAATGGAAATCACTCCGGTAAATAAGCTGGCTAGATGTTCAGAAATTAGCGTTTTGATAATCCCTGTATCATTCGTCATGCGGCTGACACTTTCTCCCGTTCGGTTGTCATTATAATAAGCCACAGGCAGAACTAGAAATTTACGCCACAGTCGGTCCCGCAGACCTGCAACCATCTTCTGACCTGCATAATTGAGCAGATAGATAGAGATCCCTCCCGCAATGGTCTGCGCAATAAATGCAGCTGCTATACCCGCAATTTGCAGCTTGCTCACGGAGGCCAGAGAAAAGCCATCCACCAAGTTCTTAGTGAACATCGGGATGACCAGACTGACCAATGTCGATATCATGCTTAACGCAATGGCTATAGCCAATAAGCCGTATGAAGGCTTGGTTTCTCTTAATAGCGTCAAGAACGGCTTCAGCGCCATCTTTCGCTTGGATTCGGATTTCTTCATGACAATGACTCCCCTTTTCTTAATAGCTCTACGAAAAAAGCATAGTAATATCTTTCTCGCCTTACACCCATCCTATCTGCAGATTGTAAACTGAAGTTAAACGCGCCGATCAGACAATAATGCCTTGTCAGTTCTCATTCTGCGGGAATAGTCACAGGCCAAAATAACGCCCGTTACACTTAGCGTTTGTACCTTCTACGCACGCATTCACGCATTTTTTGTCGCTTAGCGTCTCAAACATAAATAAAACCCAAAATAATGAAAAAAAGTAAAAAAGGGTGTTTGTATCCCTTTTCAACACGTGTTACAGTGATAGAAGGGCCTACTATTGGCCACTCTACTCCATGCAAGATATTTAGTGAGAAAGGAGTGAACCATTTGCGAAAAGGCGTTATTCCATCTTCTATCACGTCTTTAAAATGGTTCAATTTTTTTGTATATGGAACCATGGTCCTCTTCACCAGCTTCTTTCAACTATACCTGCTGGATGTAGGGATGAACAAATTAGAGATTGGTGTCTTATTCTCTATGGGAGCGCTAGTATCCATATTTGCAAATCCATTTTGGGCGTTCTTAACAGACCGTTCTCAGAATATACGGCGTATCGTTTTGCTAATGTTATTCGGAACGTTAGTGTGCTCACAGTTTATGTTTCGAGCAAATACATATGAAACGATCTACAACGCCATTATTTTGTTCTATTTCTTCCAAGGACCACTATTTGCTCAAAGCAACACGATGATTCTCAGCTATATTGATGGAACTAATCAGCGCTTCCGTTCTTTCCGGCTTTGGGGTTCAATAGGGTGGGCACTGATTGCGATTGTCGCCGGCTTTATCCTGGATTGGGCTGATGTATCCATCTTGACCTATCTGCTTACAGCGTTACTAGGTGCATCAATCCTTTCCGTTCTTGTATTACCTAAAATAAACCATACCATTATGAGAGCTCCGATGCCGTATAAGGGCTTAGGTAAGTTGATTTTCAATCCTTTTTTCTTGTGTTTTTTAGTGTTTGGTATTCTGGTATCCATACCAAACACTATGAACACTACATTTATATCCTTGTATATTACGGATCTGGGCGGTTCTAAAAAAATGATTGGTCTTGCCGTATTCCTCTCCTCCATTTTGGAGGTAGGCGTATTCGTTCTCTGTGATCGGTTCCTGAAACGTAAAATTTCTGTTCTGCTCGGCTGGCTTGCATTGGTCAGTGGTTTGTTCGTTCTGCGTTGGTGGTTTATGGCTGATGCGACTACTGCCCTTCAAGTGGTGTTCATTCAAATTTTACACTGCATAACGTTCGGCGGCTTTTTCTATGTAGGCACCCAATTGACGATGCTCCTGATTCCACGTCCTTATCGCTCTTCCGGACAAGCACTCTACACCCTAAGCTGGAGTGGGATATCCGGTTTCATTGGAGGTATTCTCGGAGGTTGGATGTATCAGTATCTGGGTGCACAAAGCATGTATCAGACAGGTGTATTCTTGACGCTTATTGGAACGCTTGGTTTTGGTTTCATGTGGCTCTTTGTTAGCCGCGGCGGGTATCGTCCCCCTTCAGAGGAAGATGAAGAGATCTTCGACATTGAAGCATTATAATCAAGTATAAACGCCTTCGGCGTCCTTATAAGGACGGT
>NZ_NFUX01000026.1:0-78863 GCF_002264385.1 Paenibacillus sp. VTT E-133280 | reverse complement strand
CGTGGAGGTTCGAGTCCTCTCTACCGCATATAGAATGATGAAAGAATCCTTGCGATGCAAGGATTCTTTTTTTGTGTTTAACGAGCAATCGGAAAGCTGTATTTTCGTAATGGATAATGACAAAAAGGACACTGACCGCATATCACCTGGTGGTCTGAGGGATGTGGCCAGTACCCTTTTTCAAAATTTCTTATTGAATGGATTATTTCAGAAGCTTGGAGATATAGGATTCGATCTGCTGAGGAGTAGTTTTAGGAGCAAAACGCTTAAGGACACGGCCTTCTTGATCCACCAGGAACTTGGTGAAGTTCCATTTCACGCTTTTTGAGCCTAGAACACCAGGAGCTTCCTTAGATAAGTATTTGAATAATGGATGTGCTTCGTCGCCTTTTACATCAATCTTCTCGAACATGGGGAAAGTTACCCCATAGTTAATCTCGCAGTATTCTGCAATTTCATCACTTTCGCCAGGCTCTTGGCCGGCAAACTGATTGCTTGGGAAACCAAGCACTTCGAATCCGCGATCCTTAAATTTATCATATACTTCCTGAAGCCCTTTATACTGAGGCGTAAACCCGCATTTGCTAGCTGTATTCACCACAAGGAGTACTTTACCTTTGTACTTGGACAATGATTCTTCTGCACCCCGAAGAGTGTTGACCTCAAAATCATAAATACTCATGGATGCCACCTCCTTTTTAATTCCTATTTTTAATTTATCACAATTTAATTGTACACTATTTATGATGGGGAGCCAAATAAGAAAATTCTATGAACCGTTAACGCCCATTCGGTTTATCAAATCACAGCAAAATGAATGATCATAAATTAAATGTATCTGTATATATTTTATGGAAATAATGACTGAATAAAGGTGTTGATCAGAAAAGAGCAATAAATAGCCTCCGTGTTAGCCGTCTTTGGTTGACATCACCCTTAAAATTCTTTAATATGTCTAAGTATCTGAGAATATGTTGCGTGTGCAATTTACAACCAAAAATTTAAATAATGGGTGATGAAGATGTCTTACAGACCGAATATTACGAATGTGACCAAAGCCAGCAGCAACGATAAGGAAGGATTGTACGAGTTCATTATCAAGCTTGCTGATGGAACGGAGTGCCGTGCGTTTTATAATCGGTTTCCGGAATGGAAAATGACGAACATCAGCCGCCTGCTTAAAACTCCATGTCCAATTTGCCGCAAAGATTTCATCTGTAAATGCATGGAGGCATTCACTGCTGATTTCGAAGGACAAATGATCGGTGATCAATGGATTGAAAAGGCAATTGCTGAATAATTAAAGAACGGTACATGTTGGCGCGGGATTCTATCCCGCGTTTTTGTTTACCCAAAATATACGATACACTTATCTTTATAGGGAGGGGGAGCTATGAACGAGGAGCTGAACATTATGCAAAATAAATCCATTGTGTTGATCGATGGGGTGTGTCATCTATGCCAAGGTTTGATTCGTTTCATCATCCCGCGTGATCCCAAGGCTAAATTTCTATTCGCGCCTTTACAAAGTGAAATTGCCGCTAAGCTAATGAGTGAGGCTGGACTTCAACCTGGGCAGTTGAACACAGTTGTATTGCTGGAGAACGGTATGTATTATACAGAGTCGGCTGCTGTACTGCGAATTGCACGTAGATTGAGATGGCCTTGGCCTGCTGCGTATATCTTCATTATAGTGCCGCGCCCAATACGGAATACCCTTTACCGCTATGTTGCAAGGAATCGTTACCGTTGGTTCGGGCGTGATGAGCAGTGTCTGCTCCCCACACCGGAGATCAAACAAAGATTTTTGTAATCCGCAATTTGGCTAGATGTTATAATGTAACCATAATTTGGTATAGTTAAGGACATGTAGCGAGGGGTGAAGGGATGGCGCGAAAGGTAGGGTTTTATCTTTTAATTCTTATGCTAATTTCTTTAGGTACAATGGGGACGATATCCGCAGATTCTAAGCTCAGGGTTATGGTGAATAATTCGAGCCTGAATTACGGTGTACAAATCATTTCCGGACAGACGATGGTTCCGCTGAAGGCTTTTGAGAGCTTCAAGAATACTTCTATTCAGTGGGAAGCCCGTACAAAGCAAGTAACGATCGTTAGAGACTCTATGAAGCTTAAGCTTGCTGTAGGTTCTCGAACGGCGTGGAAGAACTCGGAATCTGTGCAACTGGCAGCACCTGCTAGAATCATGGATGGAAGAGTTACGGTACCGCTGAGATTTATTGCAGAAGCTCTTGGGGCTAGAGTAACGGTAGATGCTGCTACAAAGACTGTCTGGGTTCAGGAACGTGCTAATGCAAAGCTTGTGCAGAATTATACTAGTAACGACTTAGTAGTTTCCCGCATTGCTGCTTTACAATTCCCGGTTGATGAAAGAGAACCGTCTCAATTAACGGGTGATAATGAAGCGTTGTCTATGTCGTATTATTTTCCTGAAGGCAGATCTGATGGATATTTCATAATCTATGGGCATTTTGTATCGTATTATGAGATTAAAGACAACATTAGAACAGTCGTATGGGAAGCCGATTTGGACAATTCGAAAGAGGCTGATAAAAAAGATTTTACGGCGATATTCGGACACCCCATTGCGAAGGAATATGGCAAAGCCCCTGTTTTAGCGCCATCCTATGCCTATTATTATACGAGTGTATGGGGTAGTCAGATTATTTGCGGAATCGTTAATGTGGATGGAACAACTAAAGTATCAGGGAAGTCGCTGAACTGGGAGAACAACAAGCCCTTTATCGTGGCTATTCCCGGCGAGACGAAGCTTTAAACGCTCTACAAGTCATATAAAATATGGAGATGAATTATGAATAAAGGGAAGCCCAAGGGATTTATGCGTTTTGATTGGCCTTTTCATTTTGTGACGATGCCGCTTGCGCTGATTTCGTTTGTGTGGTCGACAATTTATGCTGTTCAAGAGATACGTGATGATGGTGCTTTAACGGTGCCATTGCTGTTATTCGGGATGTCCTTATGCTTACTTTTTGCGATTACAAGAATTCGTATATATGCGACAAAAAATCAGGACCGCGTGGTGAGAGTGGAAGAGCAGTTTCGCTATTTCCGTCTGACAGGCGAAGCTTTGAGCCCAGAGCTTGAAATAGCCCAAATTATAGCGCTACGTTATGCGGGTGATGATGAGTTTCCAGCACTGTGTCAGTGGGCGGTGAAGGAGAAGCTCAACCCTGCCGATATTCGGTCTGCCATTAAGTACTGGCGCGAAGATAAGATGAGAGTATAGTATCCAGCTAGTGTGTGAAAAAACTTATTGCTGCCTTCTTATATATATGCTACTATAGCTGTAAATTAAAGGAATAGTAACGGAAGCACCGTTCAATTACCGTATTCACGGTTATTGTCGGTGCTTTTTTTGCTGTCTTTTTTTGAGAAAATAATGGATTTCTTCTTATCGAAAGGAGCGTGGTTTCATGGCGGCAAGGATTGTGCTCGCAGTGCGTGAAAGTCAATATATCGAACCCTTACTGCACTATCTTCATCACAGCGAGTACGGAGAAATGCTGCGTATTACGGCTTTTAGCCGAATGGATGCTTTTATCGAATTTATGAGGGGAGAGGACATCCCGGATGCTGTTGTGGGGGACTCTTCTTTTATTGAGGCTTGGCTAGTAGAGGGGAAAAGCATGGTTCCGTGGGCAGTTTTGAGTGAGGATGGAGGTTATCTCGGTAAGAGTGCTAAGAGTCTGGGAGGAGGAGTGATGATTGCCAAATATCAGGCGCTTCCTTCCCTTCTAGGAGCATTTCTCCAGTTATGTGAAGTTCAAAGAGGTAGAGGAGCTTCTGTACTAGATGAAACGCTGTTGCTGGGGGTTGTCTCTTCTAGCGGCAACATGGGCAAAACGACGATAGCATTGAATATGGCTAAGCAGCTTGGTGAAATGGGCCTTTCGGTGTTTTATTTGAACCTTGAGAGTGTTGACAGCAGTGGGTTGTTTCTCAGAATCCCTGCAGGTCATACGCCTGGACTAGAGCGACTGCTATATGAAATAAAGGCCCATCGAGATAAGGATGAAGCGGATACGATCGAATTAGGACAATACTTCATTAGATATGATCACCTCCGAACTGCTTCTTTCAGGCCAGTTATTAATGTGAAGGAAATGCTGCAGATGACTTTGCAAGATACGCTGGATTTATTAGAGCGGCTGGTTGCCGAGAGAAACTTTGATGTTGTTATTGTGGACACCGGAAGCATCGAGGAAGAGCGTGCGAAAGCTGTGCTACAGCGGAGTGGGATTTTACTTTGGGTCCTGAAAAATGATGATGTAAGCATGTATAAGGCTATGAGATGGCTGTCGCATTGCACTGCTCCTAACTCTGGAATGTCCCCCCATGTGATGGACAAGAGTAAATTTGTAGTGAATTTTGCAGTAGATCGCTTGGAAGAGTGGGTGCCTCCAGAGGGAATTACCATTGAAGGCATATGCCCTTTTATCCCGTCATGGACACTGCAACACCGTGAGGAGCTTTTTTTGAACTCTCCGCAATTTCAGCGAGAAATTTTGCAGTTATGCAAACGGATTGTAGAACCAGCGCTCCCACTGGTGTTTACCGGGAAGAACCTGCATGAATGAAGAGATGTTCAGGGCGCTGCGTAGTGAGATTCGTGCAGGACTTGATGTAACATCTGCAGTAGAGAACCGTGAACTTACCGGGTTTATCGAACGAACGATTCTAGAAAGTGAAAGACTCCGTTACTTAACAGCGCAGGAGAAGCATGAGCTAGTGAAGAGATTGTTTGATTCTTTCCGGGGATTGGATGTGCTTCAGCCATTAGTGGACAACCCGGCGATCACGGAGATTATGATCAACAGTCATACTGAGATTTTTGTGGAAGAGGAGGGTCAGATTCGTCGTCTTCCTATGGAATTTGAGTCCAGCAGCAGGCTGGAAGACATCATCCAAACGGTAGTATCCGGTGTTAACAGGGTAGTAAATGACTCCTCTCCTATCGTTGATGCCCGGTTGAAGGATGGATCTCGCGTGAATATTGTTCTTCCGCCAGTCTCGCTGAAAGGACCCGCGATGACCATACGTAAATTCCCGGAGAAGCCGATGACGATAAATGAATTGGTGAGCCGTGAAGCTTTAAGCCTGGAAGCAGCAGAGCTACTGCAAATCTTAGTAGCTGCTAAATACAACATTTTTATAAGCGGGGGAACCGGCTCGGGGAAGACCACCTTTCTAAATGCATTATCTCAGTTTATCCCATCACAGGAGAGGGTCATCACAATAGAAGATTCTGCTGAGCTACAGATTGTAACGGTGCCAAATCTTGTATCCCTGGAGACTAGGAACGCGAATACAGAAGGTAGAGGTGAGATTTCCATTCGAGATTTGATTCGTTCTTCACTGCGGATGAGACCCAATCGAATTGTTGTGGGTGAGGTGCGTGGAGCGGAATGTCTTGATATGCTACAGGCGATGAACACTGGGCACGATGGCTCGTTATCAACGGGTCACTCCAACAGTGCGCACGATATGGTCAGTCGATTGGAGACGATGGTGTTAAGTGCAGCGGATCTGCCGGTAACGGTTGTTCGTCAGCAGATTTCATCGGCGATTGATATTTTCGTACATTTATCCAGGCTCCGTGATCGTTCTAGGCGAGTGATGGAGATTAGTGAGGTTGCAGGCCTGAAAGATGGAGAAGTGGTCTTAAACCCTCTATATGAATTTCAAGAATCCGGTGAGCGAGAGGGACGGGTACAAGGGGGGCTAGTTTCCTCTGGAAACCTGCTTATGCATACAGCAAAGCTTAGAATGGCTGGTGTAACCTCCTACCCGTTATCTCCGGCTGGATTTTAAATTCTAAAGGGGGCAAGAAGTAGTGCTTAAGATTAAGTTTGCTGCTGAAAAATCTAAGGAAGCTGATGCCAGAGACCATTCATTATTGCCGAATTATACGGTATACGAATTGACCTTGGTACAGAAAACTCTGGCTATTGCAGTAGGTGGTATGCTGCTGTTTGGAGTGGGCTATCTTTTTTATCATCATTGGATACTATCGTTACTACTTATGCCTGGTGGGCTGTATGCACCTCGTATGCTGCGTAATTATTTGCTGAAAAGACGCCGGAGTATGCTTAATTTACAGTTTAAACAGACGTTGTTTTCATTGTCTTCCTCACTCTCAGCAGGGCGATCGGTCGAGAATGCTTTCCGGGAAGCGGTCCAGGACTTACGTATGCTGGACCCGGAGGGGGGCGGCGATATGATCTCGGAGCTAAATATTATCTGTACGCGCATGGAATACGGTCAGCCAGTGGAGGAAGCGCTTCGGGATTTCAGTGCAAGAGCAGGAATGGAAGATATTGAGCGGTTCGCTGACGTGTTCACTGTATGTAAACGTACAGGCGGCGATCTGGTAGAAGTAGTGCGCCGTACGTCTACGATTATTGGAGAGAAGCTGGATATTCAGCAAGATATTGCTGTAAGCATTTCACAGAAGAAATTCGAAGCGAAAGCGCTGTTAATATCTCCACTAATCATGGTGATCTTTATGAGTTTGACTGCAGGAGACTATATGCAGCCCATGTACACAGGAGCGGGTATAGCTATATCGACGCTTGCATTAGTAGCTTTGTTTTTATGTTATCTCTGGACTACTAAAATAATGGACATTCCGCTGTGAAGGGGAAGTAATCATGCGATGGCTATGTGCAGTAGTCACTATATTTTTACTTGTTGTCTGGGCTCTGTTACGAATTAAATGCGGAAAAAGATATGACGGATTAAGAGAACTTCCTATGGAAGGACTACGACTTCGGAAGCTGGGTGAACCGCTGCTGCTGCTCATTGAGAAAAGCGGCATTGTCAGTCGTTTTCCATCATTGATGTTCAGGATTCAACGTTCCCTGCAGCGAAGTTATGGGATGCGTTACAGTGCAGAACGAACCCTGCTGTTCATGGGTGAGATGCTTAGCTACAGTTGGTTGTTGCTTGTGGGTGGAAGTTTGATCACAGGGTTTAGCGGCGATCAGACAGGTCTGATTCTAGGTATTTTCTTGGCGGTAGCTCTACCAGCTGCTATGGTGAGTGATTTGCATAAAAAGGTGAGGGTGAGAGAGCAAAATATTATGCTCGAGCTACCAGAACTTCTGAACAGCATTGTATTGCTGGTAGGAGCAGGTGAGACCGTACAACGGGCGATTATCCGCTGTGTGGAGAGCCGCCGAGGTGATGTTAATCACCCATTATACAAGGAGCTTAGGATCATGACCAGTGAATGGGAAGGAGGGTATTCATTTCAGCAGGCATTCGAGAATTTTAGCAAGAGATGTGCAGTGCAGGAAGTATCGTTGTTCACGACGACGGTTCTTTTGAATTACCGCAGAGGTGGAGCGGATTTTGTGTTATCGCTACGCGATCTCTCGCGGATGCTGTGGGATAAACGTAAAGCTATCAGCCGAACGCGAGGGGAGCAAGCTTCCTCTAAACTAGTCTTTCCGATGGTAGTTATTTTTTTAATAGTAATTGTACTGGTGGGAACACCAGCATTCATGATGTTAAAAATGTAGGAGGGTGAACTAATGATGACGACAATGTCGGGTAGTGTGAAGAATTTCTGGAAGGACGAGGAAGGCCTGGGGACACTGGAAATGATTCTGATTATTGCAGTACTGATTGCGGTCGTTCTTTTGTTTAAGGACAAAATTCAGGAGGTAGTAGAGGCTTTGATTAAAACTGCAGGAGAAAAGAGCCAGGAAGTATTTGAGTGAATAAGCTTAAGGACGATCGAGGCAGCTTTACTATTGAAGCTTCAATTCTACTACCTATGGTCATGTGTATTAAAATGCTTCTTCTGTTCTTTTGTTTGTATAGCTACCAAAAGTCCATGCTGCTGCAAGTAGCCTCAGGGGCTGCTGAGCGTGCGGCTTACAATTGGGACAACAGCCATAAAGAGGTTTCTGGCTCCTATGCTGCTGGTGAGTATGACTCCCTTTATTGGAGAATTGGAGATGATGCGTTGCTGGCCTCATTATTCGGCGGAGAAGCTGGGAAAGGTGGCGCGACAATACAGCTACCTGGTGAAGTGTCAGATGAGAGTGATCTACCAGATCTTAAACTCAGACATTCGTCCTCTATGATTCCGAATAATATGCCGGGAAATATGAACTACGAATACACGCTTACGGGGCGGAAAGTAAGCGGTGAATTAAATCGTCTACTGCACTTACCTGTACTTGATGAAGTTTTGTCTGATGAGGCAAAGCCAACTGTAAGAACTCAATCTATCATCGCTGAGCCTGTTGAGTTTATCCGTACGGTAGACCTGATGCGTTACTTCGGGGCTAAGTTCAAGGGTGGCTCAGAGGGTACTAGTGGGTCTGGAGTCCACATGGAGAAGAAGGATGCATCCGCGATGATGACCAAGCTTCAGGATAAGTGAATATTTCCTTGCTAATGGATCTTGTATCTATTGAAGGTAGGGATAAGGAGGGAGGTTTTGATGAGGAGTATCTTTAGTAGTTGCCTTGTTAGCGGTAAGAGTCGAAAGAAACAAAGGCAGGGTAAGGGCAAAACGGAAGGTTCAGTATCCATTTTTTTAATTATGGTACTGGCTTTCGTCTTTCTGTTTACCGCTGTGCTGATTGACTATGCGCGGATTGCGGCCTTCAATGTTCAGGAGGAACGTTTAGCGAGGGCTAGCGTTCGCTCTGTAATGTCATCTTACGATGTTGAGCTACGAGAAAAGTATGGTTTATTCGCCTTTGGAGAGAGTGACGGGGATATGCTGCTGTCTCAGGTACTCAATGATAATATGCATAAAAGTGGTAGGAGTGACGTGTTCAATCTGGTACCCTTCGTGTTGGAAACGTCATCTTTGAAATGGAGCAGGCCGCTGGGTAGCTATGATGTTGTGAGTCGACAAATACTGGAGGAAATGAAGTATAAAGCTCCTGTGGATTTTGCTTTGGAATTGGCAGGTAAATTCAAGCCGATGTCAGGAGTAATGGCAGAGGCCTCACGGGTTACTGAATTACTCAGTAAGCTACAGCCGTTATATGACGAGCGGGAAGAGGCTTTGGATCTTATGTTAGAACGGAGAAGCCAGGCTGCGGAGAGTGGGAGAAGGTTGCTTCAATCGATTATGGATCCGCTTGCAGAGTCCATTTCTGCCAGTTCACTCGGAAGTATACAATCGGCGGCGGATATTCCCGCACAGTATAGTGACTATCTTGGGAAATATTACGATGATCTTTATCGTGATAGTAAAAAGCCTGCAAAGTACACTTATCAATTGTCTCTCTATCGGAGTCGAACTACTGAGATGTTATCGCGGTTTCCTGGCTTATTAACAGCTTTTCGAGAAGATCATGAAAGATCAATGGAGGGAGCGAATGAAGCGATAAAGAAGGCAGAGCAATTGAATGACGAGATGAGAAATATATTGGAACAGTCGCGAATGGAGGGGGTGAATCTATCAAATGATCCTGCTAATGACTGGGATATTCCGGGAAGCTCAGGAGAGATAAGCTCAGACCCGCTTAAAAAGCTGCGTGAGCAGGAAGATGCACTGATTCTCTCCTCAACGGATCTAAGTCAGATGGAGAATAGTATATTCACGCAGCAAAGTGCTTACGGTGCCATCGAACCGATTGTGACAGGAATGTCGGGTGTGCTGTATGAAGCTTTGAGTGAATATGGTGACTCCTAT
Source organism: Paenibacillus sp. VTT E-133280 (assembly GCF_002264385.1). NCBI lineage: Bacteria > Bacillati > Bacillota > Bacilli > Caryophanales > Paenibacillaceae > Paenibacillus > Paenibacillus sp. VTT E-133280. The sequence continues at coordinate 69,158 of NZ_NFUX01000026.1, read as the reverse complement.
CAAATGATCTCTTCTGTTCTAGAAGCTTCACGCGTAGTGAATAACTATCTGCAGAATTACGGTAAGAAGGGAAGTATTATCGTTAGTGATTTGGCTGTAATCGAACAGCACCGTAGCTCAGATAAAGAGCGAAAGCAATTGGAGAGAGAAGCAAAATCTAAGCTGGGTGAAGCGAAAGCATTGCTTGATAAGATTCGAATGATGGGTAACGGAGTGACAGATTCTCTGACAAGCTATCAAACACTTCGTCAATATTACGAGGAGAATATCGCTTTTAATAAGGAATTAGTATCCGATTCACTTGTTAAATCTGAAGTAAGCACTAACCCGTATACTGCTGGGAGTTCGGCAATGGAGGATATGGACGGAATCTATGCAGCGATGGGTGGCATTATGGGAGGAGCTAGAGATAGACTTTTCCAAACAGAGTATTCTGCGTTCTATTTTCAACATTTTGACGTTTCCAAGCTAGCCACTCTAGCAAAAGGTTCTGAGGGTACAACCGAACTTACAGACCAGCTTAATCCTCAAGCGCAAGAGCTGGAATACATTCTTTATGGATTTCATAATCCTGCTGGAAATGTAGCCGCAGCGTATGCTGAAATATTTGCCATGAGGCTGTCTATTCGAACGATGGAAGGTTTTATTGAGAAGGCAAGTTTAGGAAACCCGTTGGCCGTTCTGGCCGCAGCACTGTTGTATGGCATCCAGCAAGCTATTCAGGACATGTTGTTACTCTGTGAGAAAAATTCCATAACACTGTCTAAATACTTACCAGCCCAGCTGACTTATCGCGATCATTTGCGTCTGTTCATGATGCTGCATGGAGGCGGAAATGTTCAGTTATCTCGAATGCTGGCTCTAATCCGATTGAACACAGGAATAAATCCAGATGAAAGAAGTACGTATGTCTCTTCGAATATTAAGCTTGGGATGCGGCTATGGTTTCTGCCGGGTGTTGTGAAGCTGTTGGATTATAGCGCTGGGTATTCTGGAGAAGTGCAAGGCAGTACATATATGAGAACAGTACAGGCTGATTTTTCATACTAGCAGGAGGTTGGTAAGGATATGGGGGACAGGTACCGGATTAGGGGGAAGACGAAGGAAGAAGGCAGTATGGTAGTAGAAGCGGCGATGGTTCTCCCGATCTTCCTACTGTTTGTTTTGTTCCTAATTTCTATCGTACAGATGACCTTGTATTCGACAGCCTTACAAAGCACAGCATCCGATACTGTGAAATCTATTTCAACGCATATGTACCCGGCAGCTTTGGCGGTGCAGAAATGGGGAGCAACAAGCGAAGCTGGTGCTGATCCAGTGAAGGGTGGTACGGATCTACCCGCTGGCAATCAAGCTGAATCGAATTGGACGATCCCTCGCTTGTCACTTACAGATTGGGGCAGTAGTTATGCAATGTCATTACCTAAGCCGCTGAATGAGTGGGTCATGTCAGCTTTAGAGAAGGGCGAGGGACCTCTGCAGAAGCTACAGGCTGAGACCTCTGAAAGTGTACTGGATCTAGCGATTAAACCCCTATTAAAGCCGTATCTGTCATCAGACTTGTTGGATTATGATCGAATTCATGTATCTAACATTATCGTGCCTGAGTTAAAGAAGGGTACCCGACCTTACTTTGGAATGGTTGTTAGCTATGAGCTGCCGATGAAGGTGCCCTTTCTAAACCAACGCATTGTACTTGAGGCAAGTGCTGTTGAACGTCTTTGGATCGGGGATACAGGAGAGGGTACAAATAAGGGCAATGACGGCACTGGTCAACCAGAGGATTTTATTAAGATTTTGGAGAAGCCGAATCCAGCTGTAGCCAATAAGCAAGGCAAAGTTCGTGCTAAAATTCCGTCGAATGCTTCCGCTAGCTTATCCGTTTTTTATAAAAGCGGGGGAAGTACTGCTAGATATTTAGGCTGGAAACAAGCGGATGCGGACGGATATATCGAGTGGGAGTGGAAAATAGGTGTGAATACCACACCGGGCTCGTGGCCATTTGTAATTCAGCTCGATGACGGTAGATCTATTGAGGTGATGTTCACAGTAGTGAAATGAATGAAGGGGAAGGAGGGTAATCCATGGCGGAGTGGGCCTTCTGGGGATGTCTGCCGTTTCTGGCAGCTGCATTTATTACGGATATAAAGTCGATGAGAATACCAAACTGGATCACTGTCTCAGGATTGCTTGCGGGTCTGCTGGCTCAAGCGCTGATGAACGGCTGGGATGGACTGCTGAAGGCTGGTGTGGGTGCCGCTGCAGGATTTACAATACTTCTAATCTTGCATTTTATAGGGGCGGTTGGTGCGGGGGATGTTAAGCTTTTTGCCGGGATTGGAGCGTGGACAGGGATGCTATTTACATTGCAGGTCGTGATGTACTCCGTACTGTTTGGTGCTTTGATAGGCTGGCTAATTGTCTTAAAGAGACGGGAGACAGGCAGGCGTACGCGTAAGATCTTTAACACAATTTCCGGATTTATATTATTGAAGAGTTCATTCCTAATAAGAAATAAAGATAATGAGCTGTTGAGATTTCCCTTTATGCTGGCTGTAGTCCCTGGTACCATTTGCGCTTATCTTTATTTTTAAAATAGGAGGTGGTGATGCTTGTTGTACGGATTATCCCGTGACTTTATGCAGCAGGACGGTATATATATGATGCTTGGCGAACCAGAAGGAATGCCGGTGGGTAAGCTTAATATGGTTCAAGCTCGTATGCTGATGAACACTGACATTCCTCATCATTTAAGGTTGTTACTTAGGGAAATTGATTTAAAGGTTACGATGGAATATGCTGTTCTGCGTAAAAAAATGCTCAGTCATTTACTCAAAAGTGAGAAGCTGAGCATGGCCTCATTTTTTGGATTACTTCTGCAAATTGCGCAAGGGATGGAAGATGGCAGGTTATATATGCTTCGGGCGGATCAGTATGCTTTGCATGAAGATTACATTTTTATTGAAGGATCATTGCAGAGTGGTAAGGTATATCTCACCTATATTCCTGTGCAGGGGAATGAGCCTGCTTCTAGGCTGGGACATTCCCTCAAGTCCCTGATCATGGTGATGATGGCATCTATCACAGAGCTTACTGGCAGTGGTGTTCAAAGAGTACTGCAATACTGTGGGGAAGAAGATTTTACACCAGCCGGCTTAAAGAATCTTCTCTCAGAGCTGTTGACAGAGGGCGACTCTAGTAGAGGACAATTCAGTAGTAACGCAGAAATGGCATACACATCACCTAAGATGACAGAAGTACGTCCGGCAGAGCCTGAAAGACGAATGCAAGAGAGAGTAAGGGAACTGTTTGTGAATGAGGTAGCTGCTCCCCAGAAAAAAATGAATGAGCGGAACGAGGAAAAGGGTCTGCTTACTCAGCAGAACTCAGCTCCGTGGTTAAACAGCTATTCCAGTCCGAATCTTAGGGGGAAAGTAGAGGAGAGGTCTCTTCGGTCTACAGAAGATAACAGGTTGACGAATTCACAACCCTCAAGCTCAAGAACCTATGTTATTCTAGGGTGCTTATTGGGTGATGCATTATTATGGAAATTCCTATATCTAAATAACCAAAAACCTTTATGGCTAGCCGTGTGTGGGATCGCAACGATTGTCTTGGCTACTTTTAGCTGGATGGTATGGAGCGAAAGGATAAGGTTTGGAAGTGACGAAGAAAAGGAACATAAGAGTGAGGATTCTGAAGATACAAACCGGAGTCCGAATCGAAGAGAACTGGAGTGGAATTTTGGTAGGAATCCTATGACCACTGTGCGTCCAGCAGCGTCAATTCCAAAGGGTGATCAGCATCCATCCGACCCTTTTTCTGACATTCCGTCAGTACGATCTGAATCAAGGAAAGAGGAGGAGAGTTTCGTAATACCACCAGGTCCAATAGCCCCAACAGCTTTATTATCACGGGAGGAAACACCTGAGCAAGGCAAACGAAATGAGAAGCTGGCTCGAAATGTTCCTTATCTTAAAAGAAGCGATGAGGAAGAGGCAGAGTCGGAAACCATTGCGTTAAACCGACCTAGCTTTATCATTGGCCGATCGGCGGAAGTAGCTCAGTATGTAGAAAAATCGGAAGGAGCTTCAAGAGTACATGCGGAGATATCTAGAAGCCCAAGCGGATACGTACTAAAGGATCTCGACTCCAGAAACGGAACGTTTTTTCAAGGGGAAGCCATGATCCCTTACAAAGAGTACCCGCTGTCAGAGGGGACCGTATTTAAGATTGTAAAAGGAAGTTACACATTCCACATGGAATGAAGAGCGCAAGCAAAGAGTGTTGATTCTGCTATATTTGGCTTTTTAAATTTTCTAAAGCGGTTTGAAGTGTAGGGAAGGTAAAGTTAAAGCCCTGCTCTGATGCCGCCGAAGGAAGGACGCGTTGTCCTTTGAGCAAGATCTCAGACAATTCACCTACTGCTGTTTTTAACAGCATGGCAGGCAGTGGGAACCAATGCGGCCGGTTGTATACTTTGCCAATCATTCTACCGAACTCTTCGTTCGTAACCGGCTGTGGAGCAGTCGCATTAACAGGTCCGGAGATGGTGGGATTTTGAATACAAAAATCGATTAGACGAACGATATCGGTCAGGTGAATCCAGGAGACCCACTGGTTTCCCGCTCCGATGTTACCACCAAATCCTAATAAATAGGGAAGCTTCATCTTGGGGAATGCTCCGTTTCGGTTACCAAGAACAACCCCAGTTCGCAACTTGATCATACGGATATTCGTGTATGCTTCATCAGAAGCTTCTTCCCATGTCTTAACCACGTCAGAAGGGAAGTCCATGACATGGGCTGGTGATGATTCATTAAAGGTATCTTGCAAAGAGGTTCCGTAAATAGCCACAGCTGATGCCTGAATGACTACAGGAGGTTTGTGTTTCAAACGGGCGAGTAGCTTAGCTGCAGCGGAAACGGCCCAAAGACGGGATTGCATAATTGCTGTTTTGCCGCTCTGACTCCAACGTTGGCTGAGAGAAGCTCCAGCAAGATTGATCAAAGCATCCGCATTTTCGACGGGTGTTGAATCAGCGTGTAGGCTGTCCCATGTGTGGTAACTCAGCTTAGGATGAATTGGCGCAGCTTTAGGTAGATTGCGACCGACGATTGCAATTTCATTTCCTGCCTGTAGCCAGTATTTTGTTAGTTCACTGCCAATGAAACCGGTGCCGCCACATATTACATATTTCATAAGGTTGGCCTCCGTTCTGAATGCAACATCAGATTATCAATCACTTGAACAAATGCTGATAAGCAGTGTAGTCGATTTTATTCTTTTCAAGAAAATTGACGAGGAAACGATTGTCACGCCGTGGTGTGGCGACTATGTAACCTTTAATGCAGTGATCACGAGTAACCTCTTTCGCATTACTTTCCACAGCGATCTTACCGATCTCGGCAGCAATGGAATGTTTGGCGATATCGCGAAAAGGGCTAGGCACTGGCTGAACAAGCTGGTCTAAGAAAGCTTTTGATTCATCACTCCAGAGTGAACGACTGCGTTCTACCCAGTAATTTTGCCAGTCCAGCTTTGATTTTCCATCGGCTTTCGGCAATACCTTTAGGAATTTCCGGAACATAAAAAAACCGCCGATACACATGGAACCCAGCAGCATAAATGTCCAGAAAGCGATAGAGTTCATGAACCAATTGCTCGGTGTTGCGGATAATAAACCAAGTCCTGATTGGATAGACATGCATACACCACCTTTTGGCAATGAGTATTCTCACATAATTTAATCTCATATTAAAGTATAGCTTATTTCCAAAGTTTTGCGAAGCAGAACCCAGCATATTGACCTTGTCTAGATTTATTTTTCTGATCACGGTAGAATAGGGGGTAATTCGTGAAGGAAAGAGGGAAGAAGTATGCTGAAAATAGGTTCACACGTGTCTTGCTCGGACAAGGGTCTTTTGACCGCAGCAAATGAAGCAAATGAGTATGGTTCCAGCTCATTTATGATATATACAGGAGCGCCACAGAACACGCGCCGCAAGCCGATTGATGCCATGTATCCGGTTGAAGGAAAGCAAGCAATGAAAGAAAACGGTGTGGAGGAAATTGTCGTCCACGCACCTTATATTATTAATCTCGCTTCCTATAAAGAGAACACGTATCAGTTGGCTGTTGATTTCTTACAAGAGGAAATCCGCCGTACGCATGCGCTTGAGGTCAAGCATATCGTATTACATCCAGGTGCATTCACTGATAAGGATGCAGAATACGGTATTCAGCGGATTGCAGATGGACTTAACGAGGTTCTTGGAGGAACCAATGAAACGGAAGTTCATATCGCCCTAGAAACTATGGCTGGTAAGGGAACAGAAATCGGGCGCAGCTTCGAGGAGATTGCTTCTATTATTGATAAGGTTGAACATAACGAGCGTTTATCCGTATGTCTTGATACTTGTCACATTCATGATGCCGGCTATGATATCGTTAATGATTTGGATGGCGTTCTTAACAAGTTTGATGAGATTATCGGCTTGAATCGTCTTGGGGTTATCCATATCAATGACAGCAAAAATCCATGTGGAGCAGGTAAAGACCGTCACACTCCAATTGGTTCGGGTTGGATCGGTTTTGATACGATTAACAAAATCGTCCATCATGAGAAATTGACAGGCCTGCCATTCATTCTTGAGACGCCATGGGTTGGTAAAGATGCGAAGAAACAGCGTCCGATGTATGAGGTTGAGATTGCTTTGCTCCGTGGTAACGTAGCGGAACGATTTGGACCGGAGTTTATAGAGGATGTTGAAAAACTGCGTGAGTTTTTTGCGAATAAGGAGATCGACTCCCGTCAATTTGTGCTTAATGTCTGGGAGATGCTGAAGAACGATGCCAAGGCTAAAAAAGCTGATCCACGTGAACCACTGGAACGTCTATATGATGAAGTCATCGCTGCCGAGCTATTCCCGCAATTGAGCGAAGAAGCCATTAATCATCGCTTGATTGCATGGTTAGCAGGCAAGTAAGTGCTCGTTCATGCATAAGTTAGACTTCAGATTGCACATGTAGATGAGAGGATGGGATGAGGATCATGGAATTACACGTAAAAAGAAACAATTCGTCAGGTGTTGAGTCTTATTCCAACCGCGCGCGTATGCTCATTTCTTGTCCTGACGGACCAGGAATCGTGGCGGCTGTATCACACTTTCTGTATCAGCATGGCGCGAATATTGTGCAATCGGATCAGTACACAATGGATCCAGATGGCGGAATGTTCTTCATGAGAGTTGAGTTTGACCTTCCCGAATTAGGAGATCGTCTGGAAGAGATACGTTCTTTGTTCGGCGGGGTGGCTGAACGTTTCAAGATGAACTGGAAAATTTTCAATGTTCGTCATAAGAAAAGATTAGCCATATTTGTCTCTAAAGAAGACCATTGTCTTGTGGAGCTGCTCTGGCAGTGGCAAGCTGGTGATCTAGAAGCCGACATCGCTCTCGTCGTGAGCAACCATTTGGATATGAAATCGTATGTTGAGTCCTTCGGCATTCCTTTTCACCATATTCCAGTTACAGCTGATACTAAGGCTGAGGCGGAAGTACGTCAGCTTGAGGTCATCGGAGACGACATTGATGTTATCATTCTGGCTCGGTATATGCAGATTATCTCGCCGTCGTTTATTGAACACTATCGCCACCAAATTATTAATATTCATCACTCCTTCCTGCCAGCCTTTATTGGCGGCAATCCTTACGCTCAAGCGTACCAACGCGGGGTGAAGATTATCGGAGCAACTGCTCACTATGTTACAGAAGAGCTTGATGGTGGCCCAATTATTGAACAGGATGTACAGCGGGTTAGTCACGGTGATGATGTCATCGAGCTGAAGCGGATTGGACGCACCATTGAGCGGGTTGTTCTGGCTCGTGCGGTGAAGTGGCATATCGAAGACCGGATCCTCGTCCATCAAAATAAGACCGTAGTGTTTAAATAAAAGGTTATTTTCCGGTGAGAGCCTATGGTATGAACCTGAGCGCTTTTATCGGAACCCTATAATCTAATAGCTCTTTAAATCTCTACAGGTAAAAAAAGCATTTTACCAGCAGCTTGGCTATTTACGCCAAGTTGCTTTTTGTCGTTTTTCAAAACTGTGCTTTTGAGGAGGCGGAAGGCTTGGCTTTACAGCGTAGGCAACTGTTGAAACGCAATTATTTCTTCGCAAGTCTCATTTTGATTACTGGAGTCGGCGGATTATTAGGCTATGATCTCTACTTCAAGCCCTACGTACTATCCCGAACTGTGGTCAAAATCAAGGTGGAAGGCGGGGAGCTGCTTCCAAAAAACTATGAGCTGAAAGCAAGTGATTTATATCTGGATTCTGTTCAGACCAAGGATATACCTTCGGGTGTAATTACAGAAATCGCACAAGTGGAGCACAAAATTACGAATGTAAATCTGACCAATGGAAGTATTTTGACGGCATCCTTAGTGGATGTTAGTGATTTAGAACCCCTAAAGGATGAAGGGATTTTTCCTATACCGAAGGAGGCTATCTATGCCATCAATGGTTCACTGCGCAGCCGGGATAAGGTAGATATTTATCTTGTTGATGGAGACCGAGAAAGGCGGAGTGAATCGCTTAACCCAGACAAGAAGGAAGAGGAAGAACTGATCGTGCAGAGCCCAATTAGTGAACCTGCAAAGGAGGTGTTTATATCGGGAGTCACCGTGAATTATGTGCGAACAGAAGACAATAATGATGTGCTGGATTCAGAAAAGGGAAACAACAATAATCGTTTTACTTCGACTGGCAAGGTGGCGACACCAGAATTGAAGCTGAAGAAAAGTGATGGCGAGCGGCTTGGACAATTTTTGGAGCAGGGAAAGAAGCTGTGGATCGTACGGGTCGAGTAGGAGGGAAGAGTCTTGAAAATATTTAGTCTAGGCATAGATCAGTTAACCATTAATGATATCAAAAATGCAGGGTTTATTGTAATTACACAAAGTGTACTTCCTGATCCATCTCATACAGAGGGCCATATGCTAATGGTTACCAGTGACCAGATTCAAGCTCAGTCACTTAGCGAACTGCGCCGGAATTATCCGGGCTCAACGATCTTATATGTATATTTGCAAAAGGGAATCAGTGGTTACCAAGCTGTACATATGCTGTGTGAAAGCTTAGGGATCTATTTTATACCTCCTCGTTCTACCTCGTCAGCGGTGATAGAGAAGATTCGCTTTATTCTAGACGAGGATGGCGAGGAACGAGGTAATTTGGTTGGTTTTTTTGGATCTGGTCCGGGGATCGGCTGCACTAGTGTAGCTAAACTGTTTGCAAGGCGAATTGCCGCGGCGGGCCTTCGTGTTATTGTCCTTGGACTTGATTTATATGATCCCGGATATGACCGCAAAGCTACCATTAGTCTGGATAGGCTTCGATCAAGGCTCACTGGGAAGATGATTTATGATGAGGATTTTGAGCAATTGATTAAGCAAGACGGTTACTCGTATCTCCCAGGCAATTACGATTACTTGAGTGCACAAGATTATCAGGAGGATGAGATTGAATATTTTTTGGCTAGGGCTGGGGCAAATGCAGATGTGGTTATTGCTGACTTCGGCTCTATTCCGGAAAGTGCTGCATGGTATGTCGGAATGCACAAATCGGCACTGCGTATGATCGTCACTCATCCAAAGCATGAATACAGACTCGAACCTCTGCTAGAGCTTGCTGGGCATATGGATCTACGTCCACATGATTTTCAACTAATTATTAACCGCAGTAATGTGGAAGAAATATCTTCTCCTAAAAATCTAGCGCTTCGCTTTGGGACTGAAATTTTGCTGGAGCTGCCGTATTACCAGCCCTTGCAGGAGAGCTTACCCCTAGGCAAAAAAGAGCTGCAGCATGTGGATGATAAGGTACATTCTCTGCTCGTGTCCATGAGCCTGGCGCCAGAAGTTAAAAAGAAAGGTATATTCCTATGAATGGAAATCAACCGAACCGTCCATTGTTCTCTCTAAAAGAAAGTATCCTACGTATGAGCAAACCGGGCAAGGAAGACTTTTATGTATTTTTGCAAAAAATGAAAAACGATATGAACGAAGGGCTGGAACGTGAGGATGATGCTTATTTCGAGTTAAATGCGAAGGCGCTAATTGGGGATCCGCAGGCGGTTAGCTTTTTTATGAATGAGATAGAGAAATACTTGCGGAAGACACCCTTTACGGGCAAGGTTCCAGAAGCATACAGAACAGCTGCAGAAGCGCTCTATCATGAGTGGAAGGGCTTTGGTCCGGCGTATCGTTGGTTTACGGATCGTGCATACAGTGAATCAACCGGGCTACAGATGATCGGAAAGCAGATCTTTTATAACCAGAAAGGTGAGTTTGTAGCTTATCCATATGAGATGCCTTCACTAGATCGGGTCGAACAGTTAAAGCGCTCCTTATTAAAAAGTGATCCCAACAAAAAGCTGAACAAGGACAACCCTTCAGTGGAGTTTAAAATGGATGACCCGCTCTGGCCTGGCCGATTTATTAGGCTTGCCATTTGGGTATCCCCGAGAGTATGGGATGGCTTCACCACAATATCGTTACGGCGGCAGGTTGTAGAGTTTCTGAGTCTAGACGATCAGGCGGGTACGGAATGTATTCCTGCGGAAGCGGTTGAAATGATTCGGGTGTTATCATCTACCTTTCGCAATAGCATTATTGCGGGCGCTGTAGGCTCGGGAAAAACAACCTTTGCAAATACGATCGTCGGTGAGCAACTGCTCGGATCTTCATCCTGTATGGGTGTAGTGATGATAGAAAAGCATCCGGAGTCGATTTTACCTTATCAAATTAAAGGGCACCGAATTATTCCAATCCAGGCTGCGAACGAGGAATTGATGGAGGTAGGGGTAGAGTCTCTGCGGCATGATCCGAACATTTTGTATATGACCGAGATGCGGTATAACGAATGGGAATTTTATCTGTGGAGTGGGGAAAAAGGGTATGACGGCATCACCGGAACGTTCCACACCGTTGATTCGGAGGATATTCCTTATCAAGGCGCTTTTGCCGTGTCGACAAGGATTGGCGGGAGCCTTAAGGGGCATTTGATCTCTGCACTGAAATCATGCGAGCTGGTCTTTATTCTGGAAAGTGTTCCGAACGGAAAGAAGCGGTTAACTCGAATATCGGAAGTCTTTTATGACGAGGAAAAGAACTCTGTATTTGCGAATGATCTGATGCGCTGGGAACCTCAGAAGATGCGTTGGTCCTATAATGACAAGCTGACGAAGAACCTGATTCTGAAGATGACTAGGAAAAATGAGCAGGCAACACAGTTGCTTCAGAAAGAGCTGGGACAGCTTGCAGCAGCAAAACCAATGGATCAGCCTATCAAAGAAAGCTTGAAATCTAAGATCATCCTTAACGAGTGAGGAGGTGAAACCGTGGATTTATTATTGTATATTTTTCGTTTTGTCCTTCATTTGTTAATTGTATGGGGAATTTGGCTGCTCATTAAACCGCTAATCGAACGGCATTTACGACAGGTAGGTCAGAAGTTCGATTATCGGATTAAACATAAAATGAGTATTTTTGGAAAAAGAGTTAGCTCGGTGAAAAAAAGGTTGTGGCTCTACCGTCATCTAGATAATCTTTTATATTTTGTACACCGAAAATATGAGCCGGGAATTAGCGTTATGCGATTTGTCATGCGTACAGCAATAGTGTTTATCGCGGTTTTTCTATCAGGACTACTGACGCTAAACGAGCTTCCTGGGCAATTGAGTTTTAACAATCCTTTTCTGGAGGGGATAACTTTTAACGAAGGGCGTTCGATTCAGGGGGCTTGGAGATTTCCACTTTTTATGGCTGTGATTTCTGCGACGATTCCTTATTTTCGTATGAGATACATCTACGCGCAGAGGAAGGTGCATGGAAGCTATGATTTACTCGATGTAGTCAAAATCTCCACCAAATTCACTCACTTGTCGGTAGATTCCATTCTCGATCGGACAACGGATTTTCTTACGGATAAGAATGTGCTGAAGGGTCCTTTGAAGCTGCTAGGGGCTGCATTTTCCAATTACAGTAGTGAGAAGGAGCTTGTTGAGGAAGCCGGGAGATTTTCGAATGCGATTGGCACTACCTTCGCCCTAGAATTTATATCGGATCTGCTCTATGCCGAGAAGGAGGGGACCCGTTATTTAAAAAGCTCATTGATGCTGTTAAATCGTTCCATGGAACAACAGAGGGAAACGATTTTGACTGTGAAAGCGGGGAGTAGAGATGCGATTAGCCTTGGCTTATACGGAAATCTTTTGGTGCTGATATCAACGGTTGGAACCTTTATGTACATGCTGAAGCCTGATATCTATTTCCAATTGCAGTTTGAGACTACAGTAGGACTTTCTTTTTTGATGGTGATCATCTCCGGTCTTTTTATTTCTTTTGTGATTAGCACTATTCTTGCCAGACCTAAACTGGACTACCACTAAGGTGATGAGCTATGGACAGATTGTTACTATTAATTACTGTAATCGGGATTGTATATGTCGCTTTACTTGTCTTTATAAGCAGCAGCAGTAAACAGGAAAGATATCTTGTCCGATTAGGACTGCGGTGGAATAAGTTTGGGGAACGGATGCAGGGAGATAGACTCCAGCAATTATTGGATGATTCAGGTTTATCGATTGCGGCCCGTAAAATTACGCTTTTCCGTTACTCGGCAGCGCTGATTTATTTAATAACTCAAGTCATCAGTGATTTTATTCGTTCAAATTCTTTTTCTATCTATGACCCTCTAATTGCTCTACTTATTCTCATAATTAGCAGTCCGATGCGCTATCTTCCGTTTGGCTGGGTGCTTGCATGGCTTCATCAAAAAACGGTTATTAAAAAAGACGGTGAGCTGATCTCTTTCATCCGTCTATATGAGAATAATCGGCTGCGCAAGCGCGGATATGCGCAATTTGGCACTTTTTGCGGGAGTACGGCTGGACATTTTCAATATATACGTCAGGATTTGTATGAGTTGTCAGAACGAGCGGTAGATGAGGGTGTGGAGGGGGCGATTGAATGGTTCTGTGCCAAGTTTCCGGATAATCACAGTTTTATTAATGACATCCGGTCCATTTTGCTGGCTACTGAGGGTATGGAGGACGACACAGAAGCGGCGAATTATTTGCGTGAGCAAGGTAAGATTATATCCAAAATCTCCAGTGATCAGTATTTGAAAAAGTGGTCTTTTATCGGTGATTTATCTACGATCATTAATGTGATCCCATCGATTGCTACTTTTTTGATGATTGTCGCGATGGCGATGCAGTACATTTTGCTGATCAAAGGGAATTTTAATGGTGTCGGCATGTTCCAGTGAAAAATTGTATATTCAATATTATTTTAAAAATATAAAATAAAAGGGAGATTTTAACAATGAAAAAGGATGCTATTTCTACAGGTTTGTTTATTGCTATTGGATTTTTATGTGTGGCCATCGTAATTGCTGTTTTGATTCCTGTAGTTCGGGAGGTCATTGATGCTACGGATGATAATAAACCGACGATTCCAGGTGTGACTTTTATTCAACCACTGGATTCCAGCCAAACTTCAACTGCTCGGGTTTAATTCGATTATGAAAAAAGACTCTATCTCCATAGCAATGTTTCTGGCTATTGGCTTTGTGATCGCAGGGATGTTTATCACAGTAGCTACGCATATCATTGGCAGCAGTCAAGACGATATCATCACACATACTAAGCAAGTAGAGCAATATTAGAAGGAGGCGTTTCTATTGAAGGAGACCGTCCTCCGGGCATTATTCATGTGGCTTGTCCTGTTTATTATCCTGCAGCCCATATTTACCTATATTGATTATTTGCTAGATTTACAGGTCAAAGCTAATACGTCCTACATCACACAAAAAGCTGCAACGGAGGGGATGGTCACAGCGTCTATGCGGAACGAAGTGATTTCAAATCTGAAGGCGATAGGGTTCTCAGAGGGTTCTATAGAAATTACGAGCAGTACGGATACCATTCAAGAACGCAAGCAACGAATTGATGTGTATGTAACAGCACCGCGGATAAATTTGTTTCCGTATAACTTTTCCACAGTTTCGCAGCCGACCCGATATTATGGCCATGGGTCAATTATGAGTGAATATCTCGATTGATTAAGGGATGAGCCTAATTTATGGATTACATTATTAAGCTGGCATTTGTCCTGCTGATCTTTATCTACTCCTGGTTCTTTCAGATCCAGAATCAGGAGTGGGACATGCTGCGCAGCATGCTAAAAGATGCAAACAATATCGCTGTTCACGATGCTGCGCAGGAATTAGATGAAACTGAACTCACACGAGGTCGTCTAATTATCGATCCCGCGCTTGCTTACGATACTTTTCAACATGCCTTGCAGGCGAATCTTGGGCTTGATAACGGCCTTTCTCCTCAAGTAGGCAGTCGTTTTAAGAATCAAGTAAAGATCGTGAAGTTTGATATTATTGATGATTCCGATGAAGTGACTTTTCCGCTTTTATACGAGGATAGTGAATATGGCATTACCAAATACATAGAGGGTCCCTCGGTTATTGCCGTTATCGAGACGGAACATCCGTTGCTGATCTCCAGAGCCAAAACACAAGAGCCAATCAGAGTACCTGCAGTTCAGGAGTATAAGTTCAATAAGTAGGAAAAATCCAATTGAGACTAGGGAGAGATTCGGGGATGAAGAAGAGAGTTGTAAAGGCGACTTTGGCAGCGGCAATGTTATTTAGCGTGGTTTTAGGGCAGGGAGTGGCTGTAAAAGCGGAAACGACTACACCAGTAGTTACGGCTAAGCCAATCACATCCGAGGTACCCGCAGCAACGGTGAAACCTGCAGTTACGCCAGCACCAATCATGAGGGATAATCTGTTTAAATTTGGATTGAAGAAAGACTTGGAGTTGCCTGTGACAGTTACGGCGGGTGGGTTGAGTTATACGTTGGAGAAACTGATGTTTTACGATGTAAAGTCTAAAGAAGCACAATCTCTAATGAAGATGTATGGTTATTCAGATCGAATTTATAAAACACCTACTAAATATATGGTATGGACTAAACTCACCATTGAAAATAAGGGCAGTAAAATCATTCAATTAAGTGCTAATGATTCGAGTCCAAAATGGCATTTTAAAATAGATGGTTATAATCTTCTTACACCTTCACCTAAAAATAAAATGCAACAATTTAACAATAAGGAAGCATTGTGGAATTGGGTGTTGAAACCAGGTGAGAAGCTATCTAGCTATCAGATGTATGGATATATTAAAGACCCTAAAGAAATTTCTATATATCTTAATGTTGGAGGTAATTTTGAAGAAAAATACATTGTTAAACTTTCAGGGGAGTAGTTTTATGAAGAAAATTTGGATTGTATTGCTTACAGTTATACTTATTTTTCTATATATTCCACAGAACATTAAGGCTGCTAATTCACAAAGTAAAACAGTGGCCATACCTTCAGAAATTCTTAATGGGTCTGCAAATGCTCAAAAATCTTATTACTTAGATCTTCCAAGTGGAGTATCCAATTCGGCAATTGATGTCTCTTCTCTTAAATATAATGGCTCTAATCAAAAAGTTGCTCTTACAATGGAGAACGGGAAAATAAAGGTTACTTTAAAGGGCGTTGAAACAAAACAACGAATAGATAATTTACTCGGATATTATGGCTCGTTTAAGACCCTTTTTTTTACGAATCCTGGTAATTCTATTTGGCGATATTCAGACGGTGTAAGATGGCAGATAAATGAATGGGATCCATACATTAATGGTCAAAAACATTACGATAAAAATGGACAAGGTAATGGTACACCTAGAAATGATCCTCCGGATATGACTGTGGTAACTCAAGCAGCAGTATCACGTTCGGGACTTAAATGGTACGACCAAAACGTGAATTCGGTAATAGATTCATCTCAAATCATAGAGTCAACAGTCAAAATAGTTGTACCTAAAGAAACGCTTTCAACAACATATGTTAATCATAATATTGTAAATGGGAATCAATTTATTATTTATTATAAAACTGACGCAGCTATGCAAAATTATAATCTTGAACAATTAAGTCCGAATTTTGACAAAAGTGGTCATGCATTGGGTAGACGTTATAAAACAGATTTAAGCTACTACTTTACAGGTTCGGCTAATGTAACTACTTACAAATACAGCGGCAATGTCTCCTTTGATTACACTCTCCCTACAGAACCAACACTTACCGGTACAGTAACCCTAAATAAACCTAATCCAAATCCTACGAAATTGGGAGATAAAGACGAACCCGTTCAAATTTCGTTAATAGGGCAGCTACAAGGCTACAATGATGCTTCAAATATTGATGAGTGGGTGTTCTATGCTAAAGAGAAAGATAAGAACAACACACTCAAAACGAAAAAGGAATCTGCAAAGACATTTAACGTAAGCGCTTTATTTGACTTTGAGATCAAAAAGTCGAGTGTAACGGGCGAACATTTTACTCAGGAATATGCTTTAACCGTTCTCGTCCGCTTTAAAAAGCCAATCGTCACAAAGAGTGGAACCATCACCTCTCTGGAACAGCCTCTACAGATTTCAGCAGGTGTTTATAAAAACAAACCTCTGGTTACTTTTCCTCCACCTCCAACCAAGCCAACAGAACCGGAAGGAAAGCCGCCTATAGCAAGAATTTCAGCACCGAGATACGTCAAAGCAGGAAATGATACGCTCATTAGCGGAGCAGCATCCTATGACCCAGATGGATACATACAAGACTACTGGTGGGATACTTCAGGGGCCCAAGGGGAGATAGGAAATACCTCAAGAGGGAACGTGTGGTATACGGTAGATCAGATCGGTGAGACATTTCCAATAGCGCTTACAGTTGTAGACAACACTAATCAATTTGGGAGTACGAGTACAGTAATAACGGTTACTGTACCTACCCCCAATGCGGATATATCGATAGAAGGAACACTTAAACAGAATCGTAAAACGACATTGACCAATAGAAGCCAGAGTCCAACACGCTTTCCGTTAATACCATCGAAAACACGAGTTACCATCACTGCGGTTTCTGTTGGGACGAATGAAGATATTAAGTACAGTGGCACATTGTCTGATTTCGAAAGCAAAGACGTCTTATTTAAGAAACCTGGAAAATATAAGGCTACGATCTATGTGGAAAACACGCTTGGATATTCTTCAAGTAATGAGATCACTTTTGATATTGTGCCAGATGAAGCGCCGTACAACTATTTTACTCTGCCTGGAGTGGTATATCGAAGTCCTGATTACGGTAATAAAGCGGTGGTTTCATTGGATGATATCTCCTATTCGCCTGATAAAGATGTAGTGGGTCGGAGACTCTGGGAGTATCGCTATGATTCAAATAATGACGGGAGTTTCAGCGGAGAAGCATGGGTGATCTTCAGTAATGAGAACAAAGATCGCTTAAATTTAGAGCTGAGCGAGGTAGGGAAATATGAAATCCGACTTACTGTGTTTGAAGAGTTTGGTCAACCCACCATTGATGAGTTTGTGACAGAAGCTGATCGGAAATCTACAAATTCAGATGGACAAAAGTTAAGCTCACGGATTGTAGAAGTGAAAAATCGAGCGCCAGAAGTTGATTGGTCCTGGTAGGAGAGGTGCTTAAATGAAAAAAACAAAAGAAATACTTTCACTAGTAATTATAATCACTATCTTATTCGGAGTTTTTCCTAGTCAGGGAGTGTATCTTCAGACAGCAGAGGCTGCGACGGGTGATCCTAATTTCATTACTTATAAAGATATAAATATACCTGCTGATGGTGATTTTTATGACGCTGGTTGGAATTATGGTACTATGCGTGGGACAATAAATAACCAAAAACTAACGAATATTAAATATAATCGTACCACTAAGCAAATTACATTTGATATTAGTTCAGATGCAACATTGACTGTAGGAGTAAACTTGTATAAATCACAAAGTGCTCTAGATAGACGTGTTGTTCGAGCGGATCTCTGTGTAGCGGCAATACCAGAGGGGGCACCATTAGATTTACCAGTCTACCAATATAATTGTCCGAGCCACTGGTCAAATCCAAATACCAATTGGACCCCATTGTATAGGAGCTTTTTTGCTGGACCGTTTGACCCGAATACATTCGATCATACATTTAATCTAGCGACAGATGTTCCTTATGGAAATGTTATAGGGAATTTAAGTTATGGTGAACTTCCAATAGGTTTAGTTATTAATTACAGTTTTGGTGCAGGTCAGCAGGATGGATTTCGTGGATATGGTCCAGAACATGGATATGGAGGGCCGTACATTGGTTGGAGTTTTCAAAGAGTATTTCCTTTGATACCTAATAGTCCACCTACCATTTCGTTAAATACACCCAATAATCAAGTCCTGCAGAACGAGCCTGGACGAAACACACTTAACATCGAGGGATATGTCCATGATCCAGATAATGATGATCTTATCGTAAGTGCGGAGATACCAAATATATTTTATAGGAAGACGGTAGTCCCTCAAACGAAAGGGTATCAGTATTTCTCTATCCCCGTAGACGCTGTAGCGGATTCGATCCCGCCAGGCGATTATACGATGACTGTAAAAGTAGCAGATCCTTCAAATATGTCAGAATCCGCGAGTATGACCTTTAAAGTTACAAACAGGCTGAAGCGAAACGCTTTTGTTCTCGTTAATAGTCCTATAGAGAATAGTGGCACCACCTATGAAGATTATGAGTGGGATGCTAAGTACGCTGATCGAGTGAGATATGATCATGATCCGAATTACTTTGATAACTCAATGGGGATTATAGGGGATTCGGGACTATGGAGGACGAGCCTTTACACTTCATTTCCGTATACCGGACAATATGTAGTGAGTTATCAAGCTAAGGATATACCGAAACAGGATGCTCGCTTTGCTGAATATCAGATGTGGAGTAAAGATGCCGCATCTACGATGAGTTTTAAAGTTCACCGTAAGCCAATAGCGCTTTTTTCAGCAAGGCTTATCAATGGAAATGTTCAATTAACAGATTCATCCTACGATTTAGATCATATTACAAGTGCTGATAAAGGGATTGTGCAGTGGCAATGGCAATATAAAAAGAGTCTTGATGAGATGTGGATCGACGGGCAACCGCCTGGGGGAGTTTTTGAAAAGGACAGCTACGACATACGTTTAAGAGTCCGTGATGTGGATGGAGATAATGGAATCGGTGTATGGAGTGATTGGTGTCAACGTACTGTGGGGAATGCGTCTGTTAATCTACCACCCGTTGCATTATTTACCGTTAATCCGAATATCGTTTCTTACCGTAAATCTACGAGTATTATAGACAAGTCTTTCGATCCAGATAATGATCCATTGGATGTATATTACTGGACTGTAATCAAAGATGGATGGAATAAAGTATGGGAACATTGGGGTGGAGCTACAACACCGCCGAACATCGCATCATTCGGTGAAGGGAATTATCAACTCAATCTACAAGTACATGATAATCGTGGCTTGTGGTCGGATGGGTACAGTCAAAATGTACAGGTAGTCAATCATCCACCGGCTGCAGCATTTACAATGCCTAACGAAATTTACCGCGATACGATTATCACAATGGATAACTTAACACCAGATCCGGATGAAGATGGAGATGTTTTATCTTATGCCTGGAATGCAAAGTTTAATGACTCTCCATACTACTGGGCAGGAAACAATCGTTATCAATCTATGACCATTCGTGATCTTATTAACCGTAACGGTATATCACATAAAAAAGCTATTTCTGAGGATTGGGAAATGCAGCTCACAGCCTCTGATGGAAGGTTAAGCTCTTATGCGACACGTACATTTATGGTTAAGAATCATGTTCCTGTTGCTAAGATTAACGGACCGTCATCCGTAAATCAGTATGATACAAAACAATTTACGTCAGGCGATATTGATGAGGATACATCAGATCAAGGCTCGTTAGAATACTACTGGAAAGTAACGAACAGTACGGGTGAAGTGAAATCATATCTTACTCGCGACATTACACTAACCTTCTCAGATCCGGGGGTATATACGCTAGAACATTGGGCAATTGATCAAATAGGCGATAAGTCGAATATCGCTGGATTGCAAGTCCAAGTGAAAGAGAATTTGGCACCTTCTATGACTTTAACTAGCCCTTCAGGTACAGTAACAAACCCATCTGTGATTGACTCGGATCAAGGTGATCCATTAATCAAGTGGACTTACGCGGATCCAGAAAATGATTCACAAGAGAAATACAGGCAAGAGTTCTTTACGAAGGATGGTCTATTAGTCTCCACCATAGAAAATCCGGATCCTACAGGATTGCTCAGACAATATCAAATCCCAAATAATACATTTGAACGGTTTGAATACTTTACAGTGCAAGGTCGGGCATACTCCAAATTTTCATGGTCAGATGTATCAAATGAAAAAACATTCATCATCGATAACGCACCTAAGCCGGGATTCACTCTGATCACAGATACTGGTAAAGATGCGACTAAGGTACCGATTTACCGGACGGATGTTCTGAACATTAAGAGTGCCGCCTCTGATTTGGACGAACCAAAAGGAGATACAATAAGCCACAAGTATTTCTTAAAACCATCAAGTGGTACAGAAGCTCTTGCGAGCACTCAAAAGGACTTCACGAAGCAGTTTAGTAGTAATGGTGTCTTTACCTTTAGACAAATCGTTACAGATTCATTGGGTCTGCAACGTGAACTTTCGCAGAACATTACAGTAGTCAACCGGATACCGACGACTACAATAACGTACCCAACCAGTGTTGATCCATCTAACCCGACAATCGCAAGCACACTTACCCCGATCATTAAATGGGATTATCAAGATGAAGACGGAGATCTTCAGCAACGTTATAAGGTGCGAATTATTAACTTGGCCACAGGTGTAATCAAGGTACAATCTGGTGAGCAAGTATCAAGCGCTAAGCAATGGCAGATTCCAGTTGGTTCACTGATCGAAAACGAGAAGTATGCAGTCGAGGTTGAAGTTTTTGACGGGTTCAGCTGGGGCAATGTTTCTGCACGTAAATACTTCATGGTTAATCTATTAAGTATAAAAGGTGGAGTGAAGCACACTGAAGAGTGGAACAACAACCGTAAAGGTTATAATCTGAAAAAGAGCGGCAATGAGGAGAGTCCAAGAGGATACAATATATTTTGGGCAGGTGAACGTTTTGTTCTGCAAGGTACAGCAACAGGTCTCCCAGATACTGTGCAAGTGACTATGAACGGAGGGTTTACTACGCAGCTCAGCCCAACTAACGACGATAAAACCTTCTGGACAGGTGAAATGTACGATAGCTCTTTTGAAAAGCTACCCGATGGCCCTGTTACTTTTACCTTTACGGCTCAGAATGCGTACAACACCAAAACGGATACCGTTACAGTTGTTATATCATCAGATTGGGCGGAGTATTTCCAAAGTCATCGAATAAAGTAGAGTAGGGCCTATATCACCTATCCCATTTCTTTTTTGCGTGACTTCACAGGATCATGTTAATGTTGAAGCATTGTATCAAACATTGATAGGGGTAGGAGATATGATTCGAGAGTTAACACCAGCGGAAATGAAATCAATCTTGAGTTTGATAAATAGGGAACAACATTTTTTATACTATTCATACCTTACAGCTCGTAAGCATAATTCGGTACACTATGGACATTTTACTGAACAGGGGGAGCTGCTCGGCGTATTTGCCTTTTTAAGGGGGCTCCCATTCTATGCTTTTTCCGTATTCCCTGTGGAGAAGTCTTTTTGTCTCCGGTCCGTGCTTTCATTTATGAAAGAACAACTGGATTTACCTGACAATGCTGTCGGTAGCGCAATCGTTAATGAAGAAGTTATGGATGTACTTGATTCACAGCTTGAGCTTGTTAAGTCTCCCAAAAAGCTGCTTCTAATGAAGCATATCCATCAAGAAGCGTTGCCACCGGTGGATAAAAGCGTTTTACCTTTGGGTCCTTCTTATTTTGAGCTTATTGAGTCGAAAATGGCCGATTTAGAAACAATGGCTTTTTCAAAAGAAGAATTACAGTATCCGTTCTATGGTGTGATGGAACAGCATGAGCTGATTGCGGTAGGTGGATACCATATTTATAGCGAGGATTACGTTGAATTGGGGAACATCGGCACGGATGTAAGATGGAGAAGGCAAGGCTACGGAAAAAAGATCTGCGCAGAGCTCACCCGAGCGGGGAGAAGGGTTACCTCCAACGTGTATTTGAATGTCCTTGGAGAGAATACAGGTGCAATTTCTCTATATCAATCGATCGGTTATGAACTCATGTGCAGTCAGTACATGGTTGATTTCGTTATTTGATGGTTAAAAAGGACTAAGCGGAATTACATTCCGCTTAGTCCTTTTTAACAAGCATTGAGCCTTTTATACGACCCCTTCAGTCCGGTCTTCATTTATTCGCATCATTCGTGCGGCAACCGAAGTATTATGTAATGGTAAAGAAGATGCACGGGCAGAGGCTCTCTGAGCTCTACGTAAATAATAGGATAGCTTGCCAGTAAAAATCTTATGTGCACAGAGTGAAAGAGCAAAATCTTCCGGTGTAACGAAGCAGGAAGGCTTATTCACAGGCTGAACTGCAGTTTCTTCAAATAAAGAGGCAACGAAATGGGAACAAAAATAAGCATTTTCTCTATCGATTTTAATATTTAGAAGCACACCTATTAATCCTAGAAGATGGTATTTATAACGCTCCTGATTTTGCATCATCCCTTGGACGTGATTGTACATCGTATCGTATTCCTCAGCGCTAACACGCAACTGATAGATGGAACAATTAGCACTGTTATAAAAAGGGTCGATAAAGTTCTCCTGGATTAGTCCTGCCACAAATGGATTGTGCATTTTTTTTCTTCCGAAGCTGTATACCTCCCGCAGTTCACAGTCAAAGGCGATCGAAGCATGATTCAGATCGGCTTTTGTAAACCACTTTATAAAACCACTAAAGGCCGTACCTGTACCGGTAAGCACAATAAAGATGTCCTTATTCGAACTCATGTTCAAAATTCCTTTCCACTAGGAAATGTTGGGTAATGCATGAAAATTATGCTTAACTAACTCCATCTTACTGTATATTTGAGCATTGTAAAACAATCTTTAGTCGTAATTAAAAACTAGACCATAGACTAGTGCAATTCTGGATTGTCTCATAGTTCATGTGTGTATATAAATACGTCGATATTGCAAAAGATAAGCTGTTCAAATAAAGAGTTTTTAAAAACAATTGGAATTGCTTCCACACTAATGATACAATAAGAGTCAAAATGACATTCTTGAGATTTCAGAGGAGGAACTATTAAATGAGTGAACAAGAACAAGCGATTCAAAAGGAAGAAAACTCAACTGTAGATAACCTGTCCATTACAACGATTCGTACTTTGGCGATTGACGCCATTGAAAAAGCAAACTCCGGCCATCCAGGTATGCCAATGGGTTCTGCACCAATGGGCTACCAATTGTTTGCAAAAACAATGAAACACAACCCTGATCATCCGACATGGGTAAACCGTGACCGTTTTGTATTGTCCGCAGGACATGGTTCTATGCTTCTATACAGCTTGTTGCACCTTAGTGGTTATGATCTTCCTATGGAAGAATTGAAAAATTTCCGTCAATGGGGCAGCTTGACTCCAGGTCACCCGGAAGTGGGGCATACCGCTGGTGTTGATGCTACAACAGGTCCACTTGGACAAGGTATTGGTATGGCTGTTGGTATGGCTATGGCTGAAGCGCAACTCAGTGCTACTTACAACAAAGATGAACATAAAGTGATTGACCACTATACTTACGCTATTTGTGGTGATGGTGACCTGATGGAAGGGATCTCTTCCGAGTCCGCTTCACTCGCTGGTCATTTGAAACTGGGCAAATTGGTTGTATTGTATGATTCAAATGATATTTCCCTTGATGGTAAATTGAACCTTTCGTTCTCCGAGAACGTGGCTCAACGTTTTGATGCTTATGGCTGGCAAGTACTTCGCGTTGAAGACGGAAATGATCTTCCTGCTATCGCCAAAGCGATTGCTGAAGCTCAAGCTGAGACTAGCAAACCGACATTGATCGAAGTGAAAACTGTTATTGGTTATGGTAGCCCTAACAAACAAGGTAAAGGCGGCCATGGCGGTACTCACGGTTCCCCACTTGGAGCAGAAGAAGCTAAGCTTACCAAAGATTTCTACAAATGGGTATACGAAGAAGATTTCTATGTACCTGACGAAGTTCGTGCTCATTTTGCAGAAGTGAAGAAAAACGGAATCGCAGCTAACAAAGCTTGGGATGACAAATTTGCGGCTTACAAAAAAGCATATCCAGAGCTTGCTGCACAATTTGAAACAGTAATCAACGGCGATCTTCCAGAAGGCTGGGATGCTAACCTTCCAACTTACACTACTGAAGATAAAGCAGTATCTACTCGTGTAGCTTCCGGTAGTGCACTTAATGGTCTGACTGCTGGTGTTCCTCAGCTTGTGGGCGGTTCTGCTGACTTGGAAAGCTCCACTATGACGCATTTGAATGGTTTGACATCGTTCACACCAGAATCTTATGATGGCCGCAACATCTACTTCGGCGTACGTGAGTTTGGTATGGCTGCTGCCATGAACGGTATTGCACTGCACACGGGTCTTAAAGTATTCGGAGGAACATTCTTCGTGTTCACAGACTACCTGCGTCCAGCCATTCGTTTGGCTTCGATCATGAAATTGCCAGTAACCTATGTACTGACACATGACAGTATTGCAGTTGGTGAAGATGGTCCTACGCATGAACCAATCGAACAATTGGCTTCCCTGCGTATCATCCCAGGTCTGACTGTTATTCGTCCGGCTGATGCTAACGAAACTTCAGCAGCATGGGCTTATGCTATGGAAAACAAAAACAATCCGGTCGCTTTGGTTCTGACTCGTCAAAACTTGCCAATTCTTGCTGGAACAGTTGATGGCGTTCGTGAAAACATCAAACGTGGTGGTTATGTTGTCTCTGATTCCAAGAATGGCACTCCACAAGCACAACTGATCGCTACTGGTTCTGAAGTACAGCTGGCTGTTAAAGCACAAGCTGCTTTGGCTGAAGAAGGTATCGATGTTCGTGTAATCAGCTTGCCAAGCTGGGATCTGTTCGAAAAACAAGATAAAGAATACCGTGATTCCGTTATTCTTCCAGGAGTTAAGGCTCGTCTTGCAATCGAAATGGCACAAACCTTTGGCTGGGAACGTTACACTGGTGACCAAGGCGATATCCTCGGCATCACTACTTTCGGAGCTTCCGCACCTGGAGACAGAGTAATGAAAGAATACGGCTTTACTGTTGAGAATGTAGTTAGCCGTGTGAAAGCACTTCTGTAATTAACTGAATAATCATTAGGGGGAGAACAAGTAATGAGTCAGTTTAACAACGCAACGATTGAAAAAGCAGCCAATGTATATTATGGCGGACAAGTAACCAGCCGTACGGTAATCTTGCAGGATGGAACTAAGGTGACGCTTGGTATCATGTTGCCTGGTGTATATGAATTTGGTACGGATGGTCCTGAAATTATGGAGATTCTGTCCGGCGATCTTAAAGTGCTGCTTCCCGGCACTGAGGGTTGGCAGGAGATTAAGGGAGCGGCAACGTTCAATGTCCCTGGCAACTCAAAATTTGCGTTGGAAGTATTTGAAGTAACTGATTATTGCTGTTCTTACCCGGTTCTATAAGTGTTTTGAAAATCATAAAGACAGCAACGCAGCGATTCTCCTGTTAATGGAGAACCGCTGCTTTTTGATTTTTTGTGGCGATGCAGAGTCAGCTGTGACCGATAGCAATGGCTGTGGCTTGTTGCTGCAAAAGTTACTCTAGCATATTTCCATTAACAAACAAAATTCCCATATAGAAAGACCGCCTCACACATTTGAATAGTCATGTGTGAAGCGGTCGTAAATGTTTCTAACTAGAGTAGGTTTTAGTTTTTGAATTTATTTATCGGATACAGTAGAACCCATTTTTTGTCCGATCCACTCTTCATAGCATTTCACTACAGCGGAGAGGTCTTCGTCGCCATAGCCTTGGGTAAACCCGGCTTGGAACATACTTTTGGCTAGTCCCAGCATTGGAGAAGGGACGCCTGTGAAATCGCTGTGGGCGGAGGCTAACTTCAAATCCTTTAACATTAATGCAAGGGAGAACTGATTGCTGAAATCATTTTCTATGATTTTACGGCCTTTAAGCTCTGCTTGTTTGCTACCCGCAGAACCAAGCTGCACTAGTTCAAGGAACTTGTCAGCTGGAACACCTGATTTTACAGCGATAGCGAACCCTTCAGCCAGGGCAACATTATGAATGCCGACCATAGCATTATGAGCCAGCTTGGCTACAGCACCACTGCCGTTCTCACCCATATGTATCAGCTTTTTACCCAAAGTATCGAAGATATCGCGATGCTGTTCTATGACTTCAGCACTGCCGCCAACCATGAACACCAAGGTTCCTTCAATAGCTGCCGGCTTGCTTCCAGTCACTGGAGCGTCAAGGAAATGTCCGCCCCGGGCTTCTACAGCAGTGGCAATTTCGTGAACTAGTCCTGGAGAAATTGTGCTGGAATCAATAATTAAGCCGCCTGGCTTAAGCGCATCTAGAATACCATCCTGACCATAAAACACTTCACGAACCGAATCATCATTACTGATCATGGTAATAATAACATCCTTACCTTCAGCGGCAGCACGTGGCGTAAGAGCGGTCAGGGCACCTTCTGCTTCAAGAGGTTTACATTTAGCTGCCGTACGGTTGTACACTGTCACCTGAAAGCCGCCACGAAGCAAGTTGGAAGCCATTGGCGCTCCCATTGTTCCAAGTCCGATAAAACCGATTTGTTTCATTTATATAGCCACCTTCCGTTTTCTTCATTCTATCACGGCACTTAGGCCAGCACCACAGCTCAGCCTTGCCTAATGATGCGGGAAACGCTTCCATGAAACTTTCGAAAACTTGGTTCTAAAGCCCGGGATGTGCCCTAAGACCTTGCCAGTCAAGGCAAATTAAAGTATCCTAATTATAAAGTTGTAACAAGCGGTTTCAAATTTAAAGAGATAAACAGGAGGTTTCCATTACCGATGTCTAAGAAGATTAATTTTGACTACACCAAAGCCCTTTCTTTCTTTAACCAACAAGAAATTGACAACCTTGCCGCTCCAGTTAAGTTAGCGCACGAACAGTTGCATAATAAGACTGGTGTAGGTTCCGACTATCTTGGATGGATTGATCTTCCATCAGCTTATGATAAGGAAGAATTCGCACGCATTCAGCAAGCCGCAAAGAAGATCCAGAGCGATTCCGAAGTACTGATTGTAATTGGTATTGGTGGTTCTTATCTGGGAGCACGTGCAGCAATTGAAGCGCTCTCGCATTCTTTTTACAATAACCTTTCTAAAGATAAGCGCAAAACTCCAGAAGTTTATTTCGCTGGTAATAACATCAGTTCTACATACATCACGCATTTGCTTGATTTAGTAGAAGGCAAAGACTTCTCCGTGAACGTAATCTCCAAATCAGGAACTACGACTGAGCCAGCCATTGCTTTCCGCATTTTCCGCGCAGCTCTGGAGAAGAAATATGGTAAAGAAGAAGCTCGCAAACGTATTTACGCTACTACAGACAAGGAAAAAGGTGCCCTTAAGAAATTGGCTACTGAAGAAGGTTATGAATCCTTCATCATTCCAGACGATGTAGGCGGACGATACTCCGTATTGACACCTGTAGGCTTGCTTCCAATCGCTGTAGCAGGTATTAACATTGAAGAGATGATGCAAGGTGCTGCTGCCGCTGCGGATGAGTTCAATAATCCAGATGTAGCTACTAACCAAGCTTATCAATATGCTGCAGTTCGTAATGCGCTGTATCGCAAAGGTAAGACAACTGAAATCCTCGTTAACTATGAGCCTTCCTTACACTTTGTATCGGAGTGGTGGAAACAATTGTTTGGCGAGAGTGAAGGTAAGGATTTCAAAGGAATTTATCCTTCTTCCGTTGATTTCTCTACGGATCTACACTCCATGGGTCAATTTATCCAAGAAGGTAACCGTAATATTTTTGAAACGGTAATCCAAGTAGATCAAGTGGCTCATCATGTGACCATTGAGAACGATCCGGATGATCTGGATGGCTTGAACTTCTTAACAGGAAAGACTATGGATTTCGTAAATAAGAAGGCTTTCCAAGGTACGATGCTTGCGCATACAGATGGTCAAGTACCTAACCTTATCGTTACTATTCCTGATCAAACACCATACACATTTGGTTATTTGGTTTACTTCTTTGAAAAAGCTTGCGGCATCAGCGGTTACCTACTCGGTGTTAACCCATTCGACCAACCAGGCGTTGAAGCATACAAGAAGAATATGTTTGCGCTACTTGGCAAACCGGGTTACGAAAAAGAAAAGGCAGAGCTGGAAGCAAGACTTACTGAATAGTATTGCAGCAGTATTTTAGAGACCATTCATACTAGTGTAAGTCACCAGGAGCAGTCCATAGGTAATCCAATACCGGGGGCTGCTCCTGACATTATATGAAGACATCATATGTATATAAGGACTGGAATAATTATGTTAGAACAATATCGAACGGTGCGCTCTTCCGGTTCCAAGGAAGTCGTAATCCGCAAATCTCGCTTCATTGGTCATGTTATGCCGGTTGAGAATGAAGAAGAAGCATTGTTGTTTATCGAAGACATCAAGAAGAAACATCGGGACGCAACGCATAACTGTTCTGCTTATGTGATTGGGGAGAGAGACGAAATCCAGAGGCAATCGGACGACGGGGAGCCGAGTGGAACAGCCGGCAAACCGATTTTGGAAGTAATTCGCAACCAGGGAGTTAAAAATGTCGCAATTGTTGTTACCCGTTATTTCGGAGGCATTATGCTGGGTGCCGGAGGGCTGATTAGAGCTTATACGGATGGGGCAGTGCTTGCGCTTGAAGAAGGAGAAGTAATCACCCGTGTGCTAAGACGAGAGGTATTCGTAGAAATTGATTACACTTGGCTAGGCAAGGTGGAGAACGAACTTCGTGGAAGGGGTATTCAGACCGGCGAGACTTTATTCACCGATAAAGTAACGTTGTTATGTTTACCGCGAAATGATGAGGGAGACGCATTTATGGCATGGATAACAGATCTAACCCAAGGGCAAGCCTTGGTAACAGAAGGGCGGCGGATTTACTACAGCGAAGGGGATTAGGTATATGGCAAGGAGAGCAGTGGAGCAGGAGTTGTCGAGGGAAAGAATACTAGAGGCCGCTAGGCATCTGTTTATTACCAAAGGGTATCGAGCGATTTCAATGCGAAGCATCGGTCAGCATTTGGGATACAGCCACGGCTCTCTCTATTATCATTTCAAAGAGAAGGCAGAGTTGTTCTACGCCATTGTTGTCGAAGATTTTAATCATGTGGCTGCTTTGCTGAGCCAAGTAATGAATAAGCCACCTGAAGAAGGCATGACTCGAGTAGAGCAGCTGATTATGGAGTTTATAAGGTTTGGATTAGATCATCCTTATCAGTATGAAATTATGTTCATGATTCGTGATGAAGAGCTGCTGGCTTATTGTAGAGCAGAGCAGGGACGATGTTTTGATTTATTCTCAAGTATTGTACGCCGTCATATGAAGGAAGAGGGATATGTATCCGAGGATTGGCAGAACGTTCCGCTAACCTTGTTCTTATCCGCTCACGGATTTATATCTTATTATATCCAAGATAAAGTATTGTTTGAGGATGTAAAAGAGGCAGCATCAGCTCATATCAAGGTTTTATGTCGCAGCCTTTAATATGCTGTTTTTTTTATAAGTTTACACTTTAAAGCTGTGCATTGGTATAACACTACTTCTCTGCTTGGTCAAAGTAATATTTGATTCTAGTTATATTTTAATGGCCGCTCCGTAGCAATAACGGAAGCGGCCATTCATTGTTATCCTTCAATAATCTTTAAGAAACATTGTCTACGTCTTGGTCCATCAAACTCACAAAAATAAATACCCTGCCAACGACCAAGTAATAGTTCGCCATCATGGATGATTATGCTCTGGGAAGGTCCGGATGTAATAGACTTAAGGTGGGAGGCAGTATTGCCTTCAGCATGTCGATAGTTCGGATGCTCCCAAGGGTAGACTTCATCCAAACGCATCAGAACATCATGCCTCACATCAGGATCTGCATTCTCATTGATTGCAATTCCTGCGGTGGTATGTGGACAATAAACTACGATCACCCCGCTACGCACCCCGTTTTTTTTCACAAAAGAAATGACTTCACGAGTAATATCCCGTAATTCATCCCGTTTCGTTGTAGTAATCTCCAGTGTATGCAGCATAATCATTCCCCTTCCTGTGATGTGCCACTTTTTCCTAATCTGTGTTATATATATTTTACCCCAAATTCACTTGAAAGTAATTGACGACAACGAGAAGGATTTGGTAAAGTAGTAATATTATAAAACCAAGTATATAAATAGGAATAATTAATGGAGACGTTGGTTAGTATACCGACCGGTTATCCGGAGGTGGGAGGGCAAAATCATTGAATTCGCTGCTTAGACACAAAGGTTGGACTTGGGGTTTTCGAACTACAATTTTGCTCTATTTTGTTGTATTGATCGTGCTGCCTATACTTGGGGTCTATTACAACTCTTTTTCACTGGGTTTCGGTAATTTTGTGGAAAGCATAAGCGATCCGATTGCCTGGAAGTCGGTGCTGTTAACCTTAAAGCTGGCGATCATCGCTACTTTAATTAATGTCTTTTTAGGAACAATGATTGCCTGGGTTCTTATTCGTTATCAATTCATTGGTAAAGCATTGCTTAATAGTCTTGTGGATTTACCATTTGCACTGCCGACGGCAGTTGGTGGTTTGATGATTTTACTCTTGCTTGGACCTGGTAGTCTTATCGGCAAGGCTGCAGAAGCGCTTGGTTTTGAAATAGTTTTTCATCAACCGGCTATCGTAATTGCTATGGTCTTCGTAACCTTTCCTTTCGTGATTCGAGCGGTTCAGCCCTTGCTGGAGGAACTTGATCCATCCGAAGAGGAAGCGGCATATACAATGGGTGCCAAGGGAACTAGAGTCTTCTGGCATGTTATTCTCCCCTCTATGGCTCCTGGGATGATCAGCGGTGGAATGCTCGCCTTCTCGCGGGCACTTGCTGAATTCGGCGCTGTAGTCCTCGTAGCAGGTAATATTCCAGGTCGTACACTCGTATCTTCTGTTTTTATTTTTGGTGAAGTTGAAAGTGATAATCCAGTTTCCGCAGCAGCGGTTTCTGTCATTCTCTTGACCTTATCTTTTCTCATTCTTTGGCTCATTAATATGCTGCAGATGCGGGGGAGACGCTCATGAGAAAATTGTGGATCGGTCTCACTTACTTGGTGTTTTTTCTGCTAATCGCTGCGCCACTAGGGAAAATGGCTATAGGTGCTTTTAGTGAAGGATTTGGTGGTTTCTGGAATGCCCTGACTAGGCCTGAAGCGCTGCATGCGCTTATGATGACTGGGCTTGTTGTGATCGTAGTTACGTTATTAAATACGTTGTTCGGAATTATGATGGCGCTGTATCTTGTCCGGGCGAACTGGATAAATAGACGTCTAAAGGGCTTGCTTAACAGTGTTGTTGATTTGCCTTATGCTGTGTCCCCTGTTATTGGCGGGCTGATGATTGTTCTGTTGCTGGGTCCGGATAGCACCTTGGGTGCGATTTTTGAAGGGATTGGGCTGAAGATCGTCTATGCCATTCCTGGAATGATCATCGCCACCTTGTTCGTAACCTTTCCTTTAATGGTGCGTGAGGTAATGCCGGTGCTTCAGGAGATTGGTTCACAGCAGGAAGAAGCTGCTTCTACACTGGGCGCTCGTAGCTGGACAATATTTTGGAAGGTGACATGGCCTTCGATTCGTTGGGCGGTTGTGTACGGGGTCATCCTTACGGTGGCTCGTTCACTAGGTGAGTTCGGGGCGGTGCTCGTGGTCTCGGGTAACATTATGAACAAAACCCAGACGGCGACGACGCTAGTCTATCAGGATGTTGAGAATTTTAATGTAACGGCTGCTGGAGGAATAGCGCTAGTTCTGGCTGCATTTTCCGCAGGTCTACTGTTATTGATGGAATGGACCAAGAGAAGAAAGGAAGTGCAGTAATATGCATGTTGAAGTGCGGGGATTAAATAAGCATTTTGGAGATTTTCATGCGGTCAAGGATGTCAATTTCACCATTACAAAAGGTCATCTGATCGGACTGCTTGGCCCGAGTGGTGGCGGTAAAACCTCGATTCTTCGTATGCTCGCAGGGCTGGAGACACCGGATAATGGCGAGATTATTTTTCATGGTCAGACGGTTAATAATCTTCCTCCTCAAGAGCGCGGGATCGGCTTTGTCTTTCAGAACTACGCATTATTTAAGCATATGACTGTTTTTGATAATATTGCTTTTGGATTAAAAGTTAAAAAGGCCAGCAAAACTGCCATTCGTGACCGTGTTATGGAACTGGTGGAGCTTACGGGGTTAAAAGGCTTCGAGAAGCGTTATCCGCATCAGCTATCTGGTGGACAACGTCAACGTGTGGCCTTTGCCCGTGCACTTGCGCCTGAACCACAGCTACTGCTCTTAGATGAGCCGTTTGCAGCTATTGATGCGAAGATCCGGCAGGAGCTGCGCGCTTGGCTGCGTGAGCTGATTGAGCGTGTT
This sequence comes from Paenibacillus sp. VTT E-133280, assembly GCF_002264385.1. Taxonomy (NCBI): domain Bacteria; kingdom Bacillati; phylum Bacillota; class Bacilli; order Caryophanales; family Paenibacillaceae; genus Paenibacillus; species Paenibacillus sp. VTT E-133280. Next base: position 36,416 of record NZ_NFUX01000026.1, on the reverse strand, counting down.
GGCATCACTTCCATCTTCGTAACGCATGACCAAGACGAAGCGATTGAAGTTGCGGACGAGATTATGATCATCAACCAAGGGCAGTTGGAACAAAAGGGTACACCTTGGGATATTTATAAGGAGCCTAAAACACCGTTCGTGGCAACTTTTATCGGGGAGTCGACACTGATTGAAGATGCTTCTGAGGTGAAAGGCTTTAAAGGCGCTGGAGACGGTAAGCCTACCAAAGCACTTATTCGTCCTGAGTATATTGAAGTTGGTAACCTGCATGAGTTCAAGATGGCTTCAGCTACGGAAAAAGGCGTCGTAAAGCATCTGCATTTCCGTGGAAGCGAATGGCTCGTTGAGGTTGAAGTTAATGGTCATAAGCTGGTTACTTACCGTTCCTTGGAGAAAGAAACCTTGCAGCCGGGACAGGACATCTCAGTCCTTGTGCACCGCGCTTACCTGTTTAATGATGAGCGAAGCTGGATCCAGGAGAACAACCTGAAAGAAGATCCGATGCCGATATTTATTTAATATAAAAATAAATAAAATGATTTTCAATTTTTTTGAAGAGTAGCGAATGTGATGAGGAAGGATTAGAGGAACTGATGTGAAGGTATGAAGTAATGGAGTGGAAGTTTGGAACTGTAGGAGCGGAGCGACCGCCTTTGTTTCCGGATTTAATCCGCTGAGGATATAAAATCAATAAATCTGGGAACAACAGCGGCCGGAAGTCCAAACATTCCACGTAATTACGGCAAAATACCGAGCGGTAGTTACTTGATTTTCAGATTCAGCCATAGAGCTACTTTCAAGGAAATATTTAAAATCATTATCTCGAAGGATGTGGGCCGCAATGAATTTCAAAAGGAGCAGACAACTGCACGGATGTTTTGCTGCCCTAATGCTGGCCATACTCACGCTGGCAGCAGTCGGTTGCGGGAACGGGAAGGCGATTACGACGATGGCAGATCCTTCGAAGCAAGGGGATGTTACGCTAGTCGTTGGCGCATACAGTGTGGCTAAGGATGCGATGGAAGATATTTTGCCGTTATTTGCAGCGCAGTGGAAGGCGGATACTGGACAGGAGATTCATTTTCAACAGTCCTATGAAGCTTCCGGAACACAAGCACGTGCAATCGTAGGCGGGTTCGAAGCGGATGTTACACTGCTAGCCATGGAAGGTGATGTCGAGAAGCTGGTTAAGGCTGGACTCGTAGCGCCAACGTGGAAAGAGCAGGGGGAACAAGGCATGGTGACACGTTCGGTAGTCGCACTTGGTACCCGTGAGGGAAACCCCAAAGGAATTCACGATTTTGCGGACTTAGCCAAGCCAGGGATTAAAGTGTTATACCCAAATCCCAAAACATCCGGTGGTGCGCAGTGGGATATTAACGCGATCTATGGGGCTGGTCTGAAGCTGTCAGAGGAGCAAGAGGGCGTTAAGGATCCAGCAGCAGCCAAAGCTTTTTTAGAAAGTGTACATGCCAATGTGGAGTCACTGGATAAGAGCGGACGTGCATCTATGGCTGCCTTTGAGTATGGAGTGGGTGATGTCATTGTCACCTATGAGAATGAACTGCTGGCCCGGATTGCTCAGGGTGTTAAATATGAAGTGATTATTCCTAAAAATACAATGCTGATTGAGAACCCAGCGGCTGTCGTAGAGAAGTATGCGGATAAGCATGGGACACGCGCGGCAGCAGAAGCATTAGTTGATTTCTTGATCACCCCACAGGCACAAGAGATCTTTGCAAAATATGGCTTTCGTCCCGTAGATAAACAGGTCTATGCGGAGAACAAAAGCCGCTACCCGGATCCAGCGGGTCTCTTCGATATCAATTATTTAGGGGGCTGGGATGAGGTGCGAAGCACGCTTTATTCCAAGCGGGGGATTTGGTATCAGGTACTTGCCGGAATATAGGTAGACGTGTAAAAATAGAGTCATCCTAGCAGGGCTCCTGCTTAAGGGATGACTTTTTTGACGAGAGTATATATTTGGGACCCCCGCAAAGTACCTGAGTACGCATCGAAGCAAAGCTCCACTTTGTGGGGATATTTTGGTGAGCATCTTTAAGATAGACATATGATAATTTAAGACTTCCTTGATGGGAACTGAAGGAGAGATAGATTATGGATACGTTAGTATTTTTGGGTACTGGGGATGCCATGGGTGTTCCACGGATATATTGCAGCTGCGAGACCTGCACAGAAGCAAGGGAGCATGGGAGCAATACAAGGCTGCGTTCCTCTGTACTTATAGATAATGGCAGTGACTTTCTAGTGATTGATTGCGGGCCAGACTGGCGTCGTCAGATGGAGGCGCAGGGAGTACGGTATATGCGAAGACTGCTGGTGACACATGCTCACTTTGATCATATTGGTGGGCTGCCGGAATGGGCAGATGCTTGCCGATGGACTGGCATTAAGGGTGAACTGTATACTCCAGCAGAAGTTATTCCTATTATCGAACGGCAATACCCTTGGCTGCGAAATCACATCGAGATGATTCCCTGTGATGAAGGAATAGAACTGGACGGCTGGAAGATAGATACCTGGAAAGTAAACCATGGTAAGAATGGTTATTCGTATGCCTTTCGGCTAGAGAAGGATGATTATACATGGGTGTATTGTCCTGATTCCATTTCTTTAGGGGCTGAGGAGACACGCCTGATGCATGGTGCCGATTTGCTGGTTCTAGGTACAAGCTTCTATTACGAAGCGGCGGAGCTATCCACTCGCTCTGTGTACGACATGACCGAGGCAGCGGAGCTGCTGCAAATAGTGAAGCCTAAAAAGGCAGTTTACACCCATATGTCGCATGATGTAGATATGAGAGAAGCATATATTTTACCGGAGAACGTTACTCTAGCCCAGACAGGTATGAGAATTCCAATAAACAAAAGCCCATTCTCTTCACTTTAGAAGAGAATGGGCAAGTAGAAATAAACGGATTAAACAGTTAATTGTTCTGGTTCATTTAAAGGGTGACGTCCGCTTACTGCAAGCATGATTAAGGAAATACTGATGAGTATAAAACAGAGTACAAATGAATACCGGTAACCAACAATACTGGCTAATCCCCCGCCAACAAGACTACCAATCAGTCTGCCAATTGTGGATGAATTAGAGTAAAGCGTGGATGCATACCCAGGCATGGTTGGCAGCAGATCCTGGATGTAGCTAATGCCAATCGCTGAAATAACAGCTACGAAAACGGCGAGTAGAACTTGGGCTGCAAGCATCTGCCACATCGATCCTGAGAAAATGACAACGAGATAATATGCTCCTCCTAAAATGGCCCCGCACATCATCAAGGCTCGGTTGCTGTACTTCGCACTGAGTAGACCGAGCATAATCATAAATGGAATTTCCAGCGCAGCACATATACTGCTGACTAGACCGACATCACTTGTTGATCCCCCCAGATTGTTTGTGATAAAGAGGGCCGTATTGATGCTGCTCGTCCAGTGAGCTACATACATGAGTATCAGAATCAGAAAAGGCAACAGAATATTGCGGTTCTGACTGAGCCGGAAAGAATTCACTTTTACTTCAGCCTTGTTGCTGCTCAGCTCTGTATTTGATTTGAGAAATAAGAAAACGAGTAAGGCAACAAGTAGGAATACTCCGATCGTACCCGTGAAAATCCCCTTAAACCCAACAGCAGCGATTAGCAGGGTGCCGATTAAAGGACCTGTAATAAAGCCGAGAGAGAAAGCAGAACGCAAGGTAGAATTAGCAAACGCAGTATCCGTAAAATTGCTCTTATTCACTGCTTCTCTAGCAATGGCGAACAATTGAGGCATCCCAGGTGCACCGAGGGCGGTGAACACAATCATGTAGATGAACAAGATCGTGAAATCCTGAATGAGCAAGTACCCGCTATAAGCCAGCGCATTACAGAGCGTGGCAACAAGGTAAATGTGCTTTCGATTCAAACCAAGGTCCGAGCGTCTCCCGATTAGCGTACTGATCCATATTCCGGCAATTAACGTGGTGGCTAGAAAAATACCAAACAATCCGACAGATACGCCAAGCTGTTTCGTGAAATAAATGGATAAGAAGGGTGCGCTGAGTGAAATCCCCATTCCCTGCAGTAACATACATAAAAAGAGTAAGGCGTAAGAGGGAATTGAAAATAGTGCAGTAAGTCTTTTGATCATGTTGTGAAGTTACTCCTCTATTTTTGTTAAGATAATCAAACTGGTTCTAGTATACATGAAAAAGACAGCAACAATATATATGCGATTTGACTAGAAACCTCTACGATATGGCTTCAGCTGTGATTTTTCTATGATATAACGGGGACATCATTCGGGCAAATCCAGCCTGTGGATGTCCCTTTTGTGATTTCTATTTCATTCTGTATTCAGAAACAGGTATATGCTTTATAATCAGAAAAGATAACCGTCTTATATTTACAAATATAGAATAATTAACAACGATAGGAAGGGAAATACCTGATGAATAATCCTGTTGATCCGATTCTGTTTGAATTTTCAGAGAGCTTTGAAACCGAGCGTCTGCTTATTCGCGCCCCTTTGTGGGGGGATGGAGCCAGTATGAATGTGCTATAGCTGAAAAGGCCAGACTGGATTTTTTAAAGTGTAGTTAGTTATATATGCGGATTTTGGGAGAGGGTTGGTAGTTTGAAGCAGAAAGGTGTTTTCTCAAGATTAAGTACATACATGTTAAGGCACAAGCTCTTATATACGGTTTTATTATTTACGACTTTATTTGGTATTGTTCTGGATTTAACGATTGCTTGGCTGCTATCAGTAATTACGGATGCGGCGGTTAGACTTGATGTGAAAGCTTTTAAGGGTCTGGTTATATTCGGATTAATCTACTTATTAGTGAGTGCAATCAACGGTTACATCGATCGATATCTCAAAAATAAAATTTCAGCCAAGATCAGAAATGAACTGCGGCTAGATATGATGCGACATGCTTTAGCTCTTCCTCAGTCTTATTTTGACCGTAATCACTCCGGAGATTTGTTGTCCCGCTTTACTAATGATAATCAATCTGTGGGTAATGCTACCGGCGAGGTAATGATTGATTTAATCCGTAACCCTTTGCTTGCTCTCGCGGCTTTTGGTTATTTGCTCTATATTAACTGGCTACTGGCATTGATCTGTTTTGCAATGGGGCCTTTGATGTTCCTTACGGGAAAAATTTTTGGTTCAGCGATGCGTGAGAACAGTGTGAAGATTCAGACTAATATGAGCAAGATTACTTCCTTTTTGCATGACATTCTAGGCAGTAGTATGGTGTTTAAATCCTTTAACATTGAACGCAGACTAATGAAGCAATATCAGGAACATAGTGAGAATATCACTTCCGAAGAATTAAAACGGGGAAGAATTGAAGGAGCTACTGGCTCATTCTCCTCTTTTCTGGGAAACTTTACGTTTCTTCTGGCGCTGGTCGTGGCTGGTTATTTTGTGGCAAAAGGATCCCTTGAGGTCGGTGCGATGATTGCTTTCATCCAGCTCATGAATTATTTAGTGATGCCGTTCTCGGCATTGCCAGGACTGATCAATTCGATGCAGCAATCACTTGGGGCGGCGGGACGGATCTTTGAAGTGTTGGATAGCCCTGTAGAAGTGGAGGCTTTACCCGAAGCAGCTACGAAGCAGCCTGGATTTGAGCGTATGGTCATGTCCTCGGTATCCTTCTCTTATCCGGGAGCAGAGAGACGTAGTTTGTACAAAATCAGCTTAGAGCTTCAAAAAGGGGCTCAAATGGCAATTGTGGGACCGAGCGGTGGAGGGAAATCTACGCTTTTTAAGGTACTCCTTGGGTTGTATGAACCTGATGAGGGTGATGTATTTATAAATAATGAGAAGACAAGCGAGATGAGTTTAGCTAAACTTAGGAGTCACTTCTCTTATGTGCCGCAAGAGTCAGGGCTTTATACAGGAAGTATCCGTGATAATATCCGAAATGGAAATCCAGATGCAGATGAGCATGAAATTCTGGAAGCTTTGCGGCAAGCGAACGCTTATGATTTTGTAATGGAGTTACCGGAGGGTCTCGATACAGATATTGGTGAGGAAGGCTCGCGCCTGTCCGGTGGACAACGCCAGCGACTATCGATTGCGAGAGCGATTCTTAGGAACTCTCCAATTTTGTTGCTGGATGAAGCTACTGCTGCGCTTGATAATGAATCGGAGAAGCTGGTGCAGCAAGCGATTCGTAAATTAATGGGAGACAAAACCACACTCGTTATCGCTCACCGTCTATCAACGATTCAGAACGCTGATGTCATTCTAGTGATGGAGAACAGTGAAATTGTAGAGAGTGGTACCCACCAGGAGCTACTTGCGGCAGAAGGAAGATATCATGATTTGTACTATTCTCAGCTGGAAGAGGAAGAGGCTGGGGAGGGTGAGCAAGAGTCATTGGAGCTTGCATCTACAGGAGTACCGAGCTTGCTGAAATAACAAAAGGGTGTTGCAACGTCATATATCATGACGTTACAGCACCCTTTTTCTTAAGAAAGTGAATGTATATAGATTGAACATTAACTCTATATAAGTTGAACTTTAAAATATTCTAAAAAGGGAAAAGTGAAGGAGGGGAAATCTGGTGACAACAGTGGCCGGAAGTCCAAACATTCCCCGCAGTCTCGCACTTACCTGAATAGAAAAATCTTAAGTTTAACGTATATAAAACTATTAAGTTCAGCCGATTTAATTCACTTTATTGAGAATGAATTTATCAATCGCGTATTTTACGCCATCTTCATTGTTGCTTAGGGTTATGAAATCAGCAATTTCTTTCAGCGCAGGAATAGCGTTCGCCATAGCAACGCCAAGACCAGCAGCCTCAAGCATCTCATGGTCGTTCCAAGAGTCACCCATAGCCATAGTCTCGGAGAGATCACAACCAAAATGATTGGCTAGGAATTCAAGCGCAATTCCCTTGGTTCCTTCATGATGCATGATTTCTAGGAATTGTGGTTTGGATTTGGTAATATGCACGGAATCGCCGAGCAATTCACGTAGAATTGGAGCCAGCTCATCCAAAAATGCAGGATCGTCGATAATCAGCATTTTTGGTGTTTTTTGTGGGACAAGTTTTTCCCAATCTGGTTCAATATAATATGGCGTTTTGTTCAGGTCTGTATAATCTTTGATCTTCTGGTTGTCTTCACGGGCATACAGCTTGTCGTCAATGTAAGTTTGCAAATGCAGATTATGCTCCACGCAGTAAGTGAACAGCTTGTGTACCGCATCTTGTGGCACGTAACGCTCATATAGTACCTTTTCATCGAGCAAGTTCTTAACGAGTGCGCCTTGGTAAGTGATGATTGGCACGTTAAGTCCAGTTTGACGTGCAATGGCTTGCGCAGAAGCATAAGCTCGGCCTGTAGCAAGGGTTACAACAACGCCAGCGGCTACAGCCTCTTCAAGCGCAGTCTGTGTAGCGGGTGTTACTTCCTTGTCATCGTTAATTAGAGTGTCATCAATATCAATCGCGATCAATTTGTACATTTGTCTCTCTCCTTATCTCTTTCTAAATAAATGTAATTTGGAAAAATAATTCTTCTTATGTTGATTCTGACCCGGTTCCGGACTCAGCTCTGCCATAAGCATAGCTCCCAGAATACAACCACAACCGAGCAGAGCGGACAACCCAAGCGTTTCGCCGCCAAAGGCTAAGCCTGTCAGAACAGCGAATACAGGTTCTGTGGCATAAATAATGGCTACCCGGGAAGGCGTAGTGTACTTCTGGCAGGCGGTTTGAATCCAGAAGGCAAAAGCGCTGGTAGGACCAATAGAGATTAAAAGTGCCCAGAGAACGTCCGGGTCCTTGATAAGCTCTGCGCTGTGGGCAAGCGGTGAAGCTCCTTCAAAGATAAGCGAAGCGACTATGCTGAACAGTCCAACGAAGGCGAGCTGCAAGGTTGCCAGCGGCAACGCCGGATAATGAGGTGCATAAACGCCAGTGTATGCGACTTGTAGCGCAAAGGCTATGGCGCAGAGCAGGATCAAAGCATCGCCTTTATTCAGGGACAAAGCAGAGCCGGTGAAGGTCAGCAGATAAAGACCTACTGCGGCAAGCGCCGCGCTGAACCAAGTGTAACGTGAAATGGCATGCTTTAGTAGCGCCAGAGAGAGAAACGGAACCAATACGACCGACAGACCGGTAATAAACCCGGTATTGGAGGTGGTTGTATATAGAAGTCCCATGGTCTGGAAGCCATAGCCCATAAACAAAAAAAGGCCTAGCAGCAGAGAATCGCGTACCATGCGGAAACTTAGCTGTTTCCACTCCTTGCGGTAAAAAATAAAAGTGATTAGAGCCAGCAACAGGGCAGCACCTGTAAAGCGGATGCTGTTAAACGCGAGTGGAGGGAGCACTTTGACAGCATTTTGAACAATCAGAAAGGTGCATCCCCACATCATCGCCACAAGTAGCAGGCTGAAATCGGCCATACGGGAACGCTTCACTTCTTAGGTCATCCTCTCTTCGGCAAATGCCGTCCTTGTAAGAACGACAAGGTCAAGTTGTCCAAATTGTATCGTATAATCATGGGGAGGACAAGATAGGAATCGCTCAAAGGCTTATATTTAAAGGGATTTAAGGGATAAGGCTAGACAAAAAAACAGGGTCTTGATATACTTCGATAACCGCACATTTGTTCTTGTTTTTCGCATCTTAGAAAGGAGCGGTTTCACCATGATGGGCAGATCCCATTTAATAATCAGCACTGGGGTTACCCTATCTGTAATGAGTTTGATGGCACATGAGATTACAATTCCAGTGATTGCGGTCGCAGCATTGAGCTCTTTGTTGCCTGATATTGACGAACCGAATTCGCTGCTCGTGCGCAAAGCGATTCCAGAGTTTCTATTAAGAGTGCTGCAAATTGCTTTGATAGGCGCGGCGATCTACCTCTATTTTGCCGGAATCGTGGAACGTCCTTGGAATATTGTGCTGGCACTGCTAGTCGGAAGTGTATCTTTCCTTCCCAGTCGAAAGCTGCGCCATTTGGTCATGATCTTGATTGCCATAGCACTCTTTGCGTTCGGGGAAGCCTATGATCCATGGAACTACATTGCAGCGTGCGTGCTTGTAGTCTCATCGCTTGTTCCTCATCGTGGACTGACACATACCTTGTATGGAGTTGCGGGCTGGAGCGCCTTATTGTATTTTGCCTCAGCGGGTATAAATGATGGTGGCAGTCTGTGGATAGCTGGCGGTATGTCGTACGCACTTCATCTACTGGCAGACTCCCTTACTCAAAGAGGAATTACACCATTGCCGCCAGTACCCTTTAAGCTGCGTCTAAAGCTAATGAGTACAGGCACGAAAAAAGGTGGAGCCGTAGAGAACATCTGCATCATGCTGACTCTAGCGTTCGTTGTCTATGTATTTATACTTTCTCCTTGAACTAAAATGAATATGAAAGAGGGGCTTGTCTATTCTTTACGCAAATTGCGCATAGGATAAGCAGGCCCCTTTATTTTTGTATAGCTATTCTTCTAGGAAAACCAGTCCGATAAAGTCCTCCGGCTCAATACGTCCGAAATAATGCTTCAAATCCAGATCAGCTAATGCTTTTCTAACCTCTGCTTCATTATAACGTTTGCCGCGAAGTGCATTTTCAACATCTACTACGTCACCAACCCCAAAGAAGTCACCATAGATTTTTATGTCCTTAATGAGGGAATCCTCAATATCCATACGAATATCAATAATTCCGGCAGGGAATTTGCGTGTGTGTTTGACATTGCTTTTTGGCGATAGACCGTAGTTCCAATCCCAGTTCTGGTAGTGCTCTTTGGAGATTTCGTGGATTTTGTCCCAGTCTGCTTCCTGAAGCTTATACTGAGGGACCTCGGATGGCTCCATGCCAAAGATCGAACGCAGGAGACCGGAGCGGAACTCTTCAATGGTCATGTCTGTACCTAGCAGCTCTTTGATGTTGGCTACGCGACTACGTACGGATTTGGTGCTCTTCGATTTGAACTTCTCTGGATTTACTTTTAGCGAGGCTTGTACATTGTCCAAATTGAGATCAAACATCAGTGTGCCATGGCTGAACATGCGTCCACGTGTGGAGAATTGAGCGTTGCCGGAAATTTTTTGTTCACCGACTTGAAGATCATTTCGTCCGCTAAGCTCAGCGTTAACACCCATGCTTTGTAAGTAGTCGATCACCGGCTGGGTGAATTTCAGGAAATTATGGAAGGATTGGCCGTCGTCCTTAGTAATGAAGCTGAAGTTAAGATTTCCGAGATCGTGATAGACTGCTCCACCGCCAGACAAACGCCGCACAACCTTAATATCATTCTCTTTAACATATTCCTGATTGATTTCTTCAATCGTATTTTGATGTTTACCGATGATGATAGATGGGCTGTTAATATAAAAAAGCAGGTAACTCTCGTCCATCGGCAAGTGTTTCAGCGCATATTCCTCAATCGCCAAATTGATGGAAGCGTCAGTAATCCCTGTGTTATCAATAAAAATCATAGTGAGTTCCTCCGTTGCAGCAAAATTGATTACAGTTCTCATTTTAAACCAAAAGCAGTTTTTTAACAAAAGAGATCGCTTCGTGTTTCGGTGAGTATAAAGGATTAGACTGGATCCGTTGAATTAATGTGATTTTTAAATTGAAGAATTTCCAGCGCACAGTCTTCTTGTTCAGTACTTCATTTTATCGAACATCAACAAATCTTTTGCATTTCTCCAGCCCATGCGTTACTATTTTTATATTGACAAATTTGCAGGTCTAAATAAGGAGGTAAACACGCTATGTGCCCCCGTACCAAAGAACAAAATGAGCTCATACGCATACAGCGTAGAGAACAGATCCTGGACGTCGCCGCGCGCTCCTACTTTCGCACGGGCGGCAGCTTTGATATTCGCGACGTCGCCCGCGAAGCCGGACTTGGGTACGGCACAGTATACCATTATTACCCCAACAAGCATTTATTAATAGAAGATGTGTTAGAAAGCGGCTTTGAGCGATGTGAGCAAGTTATCGCAAAATGGGCGAACATCAGCGGCAGCCCACCGGATGATTGGCCGCTGTTAATGTATTGTAAAGCGCTGCTCCAGCTGTGGCAGTCGGACGCCCGCGCATATCTCGTCTACAAAATGGCGGCGGAACATTATGTAGGCTTGCCTGAAAGGGATCGACACCACGCCAAAAGAAAATTTATGGAACGCCTGTACGTTCCACTCCAATCGATCGCCCAGTGCGAAGACGACAGCGTCGACCATATGCTTGCCGTGCTGGTCGGTTGCTGTGGGCTGCACTACTATGCGGGCAATTCCGATCTGAACGTTGATCGAGTCGCCCGGCTCGCTATTCAAGCTATTACGAAGGGGTCCTGATACGAACATGGTCATTTTAAAAAGCAAGCATGAAATTGAGGCTATCCGCAAGGCATGCCAAGTGGTGGCTGAATGTCATCGTACCATCGCCCCGCTTATCAAACCGGGTATTACCACAAACGATATTGAGCGCATATTCGAGGACATTATGTTGAAGCACGGCGCAAAGCCATACCAGAAAGGCTATAGGGGCTATCAATATGCAACCTGTGCCTCCGCCAACGATGTAATCGCGCATGGCTTCCCTAGCAATAAGCCACTTGAGGAAGGCGATATCGTGACGATCGACACGGTCGCTGAGCTCGATGGCTGGCTCGGCGATTCGGCCTGGAGTTATGCGGTCGGGCAGATCTCGCCGACGGCCGAGAAGCTGATGCGTGTCACGAAGGAATGTCTTGACCTGGGCATCGGGCAGGCTCAGCCCGGCAATCGACTCGGCGATGTGACGAGCGCGATTCAGCGGCATGCGGAATCACACGGTTTCGGCGTCGTGCGCGACCTTCTCGCTCATGGCATAGGCCGCGACCTGCACGAGGAGCCGACTTATATGCATGTCGGCAAGCCTGGAAAAGGCCCCCGTATCAAGGAAGGTATGGTGTTCACGATTGAGCCCATGATCACCGAAGGTACCTACTTCATGACCATCGATCCGGACGGCTGGACCGCACGGACGATGGACAACAAGCTCGCCGCCCAATACGAGCATACGATCGCCATCACGGCTGAAGGTCCACAAATTTTGACCGCGCAATAGAAAAATTAGAGGTCGACCAACGAAATGGTCGACTTCTTTTTTTCGTATTCGGCATAGCAGCTTTCTTTATTCGTACAGGTGATCAAGTAAACGATAAACGATATCCCGTTTCCATCTTCAAGCTGAAGCGGGTTCTGGGACAGCGTGTCCATAGATCTGATGAGACTGCCAGTCTAGAACTTTATATCTTTTGACATCTCGTAGATTTTAATGTCGATTTGAGGCAAGCGGTTATTCAGGTGATTCCTTTAGTGAGCATTGACGTATTCCCGGCAAAGACGCAATAATGGTGGCAATGAGATACATATCGAACAAACGAAAGTGGATAGAGGGAGTGTAAATATGCTTGAAAAATACGGCCACGGCGGTGATTTGCTAACAGCAGCGGAACTTTATGAGGAGGCTGGTGGCATATTTCTTGATTTCAGTGCAAACATCAATCCTCTTGGACCTCCGCCAGCCGTCTTAGAGCTACTTAGAACAGCGTTGTCTACGGTGGTTGCCTACCCTGACCCTGGACATCGACGCTTTAAAAGTCTGCTAGCAGAGGACCTTGGTATACATAGTAGTTGGTTGACAGTAGGCAACGGAGCCGCAGAATCTATGGCATTGTTGCTGCTTGCGATTGCTCCGCAAAAGGTAGGTATCGTAGAACCTTGTTTCTCTGAGTACCGGCAGCTATCTGTGCAATTCGGCGCAGAAGTATTATCTGTTCAAGGGACAAGGGAACAGCACTTCCGAGCTGGAGCGAACGAGATTGCCGGGCTGCTGGAGAAGGTTGAGCTGCTGTTCCTTGGACAGCCGAACAACCCTAATGGTGTTCAGTATACTGTGGATGAGCTGCGCTGGTTAGCGCAGAAGGCTGAAAGCTACGGGACGTATTTGGCTGTAGATGAAGCCTTTATTGATTTTATACCTGAAGCAGAACGAAATACGCTTTTGCCGGATCTGGATCAGTTTCCGCATACGATTTTGGTGCGGTCGATGACGAAATTTTATGCAATTCCCGGATTGCGTCTCGGGTTTGCCATTTCGCATCCGGAGCTGGCAAAGGCAATGACCACAAAGCAGGTCACCTGGAGCGTGAATGGCTTGGCGCTGCTGGCGGGCGAAGCCTGCCTTGAGTGTGGGCACGAGTATTTACGTCGCACACGCGAACTGATCGCCACGGAGCGGGAGCAGCTGCGGCAAGGCCTTATGCAACTGGGCTGCGATGTGCCGCAAGGCGAAGCCAACTTTCTGCTCTGTGGCCTGCCTTCGCCGTGGAGCGCGGCTGAGATGCAAACCCGTCTTGGGCGCGTAGGTATACTGGTGCGCAGCTGCGCGATGTACCCGGGTCTAGGCGCGGAGCATATCCGGGTTGCCGTGAAGGGACATGAGGATAATGTCCGGCTGATAAAGCAGATGGGGGAAATTCTGGCAGATAAGTGACCTATGTAGCTTAGAGGGCTGCGTTAAGTGACTGTTGTAGCGTAAGTGACTCGGGTGGCATAGAGAAGGCTGAAATTCTATTGCCTAAGTGACTCAAGCGCGCAGAAGTTGGGATTTGATACCAGATGTCAGGGTTTAGCTCGCATCATTAGGTTGTGACAAAGTTTGGTGAGGTAGCTTCTGATGGACATCCTCCAAAGTGCATTCGTTGTATATCGTACAACAGAATTCGTTTTGCTGGCGCAGGAATTCGATTCTATAGCACTTTGTACAATAGAAATTTGGAGAATGATGTGAATTAGATTTTTTCGTGACATTCTATTGCAAGAAATACAGCAGAATGGCTTTTGCTAGTGTTTCTAGCTGAATCTGTTGTATAAAGTGCAATAGATGGGTGAGGGACGGATTTTTAGGTGGATATTAGAGGTATGTGTTGTAGCGGATTTTAGAGCAGATAGTCATTTGCTGAGATAGAAGATTAGGCGGCTTTTGGGTGAGGTTTCTGGGAAAGAGAAGAAGCGACAGCCAAGCTTGTTGGATGAATGGATGAAAGTAATGAGCTGTGGAAGGAGCAGATCGAGATATGGTGCAAATAAAGATTCCATTTGACCTCGCAGGAGGTGTTAAAGAGTACCATTCGGCCATATGGCCGGGGCTTGTTTTGCAGTGGAAGGGAAACCATCTGCTGCTTGAGCTGCCTGCTGAAGCAGATGGATTATCGAGTGCGTTCTATGGTGGAGGAATGAATCGGTTAGAGCGGGCCGTTAATTTATATGTTGACCGTAATTATGAATGTAGTGATCCTGTTCAAGATATGGAGAATAAGCTCCGCGAGTGGGGTTATTCATTATCTGGCTGTGCCGGTCTGATGACGGCTGTACCGTTAGAGCATGCAGCGGTAGCTGAGGAAGACACAGGCTCAGCGGGTATTTTTGTCTGCGTTACTGCTGCCGCAGGAAATGCTGCGCGCGCGGGTCTGGAACGCAATGTGCTGGCTGTTTATCGACCAGGTACGATTAACATCATGTTAGGTATTGATGGCCGCCTGACACCGGCGGCCATGGTCAATGCTGTGCAGACAGCTGTCGAAGCGAAAGCTGCTGCTCTGGCCGATCTCGGGATTACTGATCCCGAGAATGGGCTGATCGCAACCGGAACAACAACGGATGCCATCGTGCTCGCTGTGAGCCAAAGCGGGCGATACAGCGCAGAGCATGTCTATGCCGGAACCGCTACCGACCTTGGGGGCGCAATCGGACGCCTTGTATATAGCGCAGTGAAGGGCAGCTTGCTGTCGGTGCAGGCAAGGAAGGACAGCTAATGAGAAGAGATAGCTGGAGGTGTAGAAGAGTGTTCAAAGGTGACCGTCTATGACAATCGCGTTGGTACTGCTTGCGGCTTATGTGATTGACCGGATTGTAGGTGATCCGCGCAGCCTGCCCCATCCCGTAATTGGTATGGGCAAAGCAATCACGGCTCTGGAGCGGGTGATCCGCCTTATATGGTCAAGCCCGCAAGGCCTGCGCAGAGCCGGGGTGTTATTGCCGCTATGTGTAGCCGGCGGTGCTTGGGGACTTACAGCCATTCTGCTATGGCTGCTGTCATATATTTCACCTTGGCTCGTCTGGATAGCCGAGGCTTGGTTGATTTCGACGACGATTGCCTCCAAGGGACTGAAGGATGCAGGCATGGCGGTGTACGTGGAACTCCGTAAAGGAGATATTCCTGCTGCTCGCAAGGCACTGGGAATGATCGTGGGGCGTGATACGACTTCGTTAGATTCCCCGGAAATTGTGCGCGGCACGGTAGAGACCGTAGCAGAGAACATCGTCGATGCGATTATTTCCCCATTGTTCTACGCGCTCATCGGCGGTGCGCCGCTAGCTATGGCCTATCGGGCGGTAAATACGCTTGATTCCATGGTTGGCTATAAGAACGATAAATACCGTGATCTCGGCTGGGCATCCGCTCGGCTCGATGATGTCGCCAACTTCATTCCGGCACGGATTACGGCATTGCTCTTGGCACTGTGTGCATGGCTGCTTCGTCTGGATTGGCGCAATTGTCTGCAAATGGTCAAGCGGGATGCGCACCTTCATCCAAGCCCTAACAGCGGTTATCCGGAATCCGCTGTTGCGGGCGCACTTGGTATCCGTCTCGGAGGAGAGAATGTATATCACGGTGTCGCTTCATTCCGAGCTTATATGGGTGATCCGGTACGACCGATGGAGCCGGACGATATTATTCAGACCTCGCGGATGATGATGCTCTGCTCTTCAATATTCGTTACTATCTGCGCAGCCCTAGCTTGGATATGGATTGGAGGCTGATGCTAGACATGGCGTTTCCTTGTATAGAGCTAGAATTAGTACTTATTCGCCACGGGCATACTCAGTGGAATGCTGAGCATCGTTACTTAGGACATACGGATCTCCCATTGCTTACTGATGCAGTAGAGCAGCTATCTCAGCTTAAGCAGCAGCTTGATGGGCTGACTGAACGGGGGTCTGAGGTATCAAATGGTTTCTGGCGAGTGTTTTGCAGCGATTTGCTTAGATGTCGAGAGACCTTAGCTTACATTTCCCCTTCGCTAGAGAAGGTAACTGTCTACGATCAGCGTCTGCGTGAAATGAATTTTGGGTCCTTTGAAGGCTGTACTTATGAGGAGTTGAAGGATAACTCACTCTATAGAAGCTGGATTGATAATCCTTCAACGGTTACACCACCAGATGGAGAGACATGGGCGCAGTTTGACGAACGGTTGCGTAGCTTCCTGTCAGATCTGGGACGAGCGGCTAAGGATACATTTGTGCAGGCTGCAATTACGGAGAGCAAGGATGAGATAATAACAAACAGGGTATTGGTAGTGACGCATGGTGGTGTAATCCGGAATATCCTTGCACAGGTAGTTCCAGAGGTCACATTCTACAGCGCAGTTGCACCTACTCCGGGAACAGCAATGGTACTCAAATTATTTTGGCAGAACGGGCAATGGTCGGCAGATATTTCGGGAAATTGATGAGTAAATCAAATGAAAAAAGGGTTCTATATATTAAGCATGCCTAATATATAGAACCCTTATGTTTATCTATTGTTCTCCGTCAGCGGAGTATTGTGGCTTATTACTTGGGGGCAACCATTCCTTACACGTGTCTGCTCGTGATTGCAGTTCATTATACAGCAAACTGGCGTGGTAGCCGTCGCAAACGGCATGATGGAATTGTCCTGATATTGGCAATAGTATTTTTTCGTCATGTTGAGTATATTTCCCCATAGTAAATATGGGTAGTAAATAGTTTCCCTCGTTATACACGTTCAGGTTAAAGGATGTGAAGCTGACCCACGGAATGCTAGAAATAGGGAAGGTGTTAGGTGGTTCGTTTGCTTTAGCGAATAATTGTTTAACATTTCCGTACATTTTCATATCATCCAGATAACGGCTGTAGAAAACATTAAATTCTTCACCGTATAAAGTCCAAATGCTTGAAAAAGTTTTATCATCATCATGGAAAATTGTAAAACTAGGCGACAAGCTATCCCAATAACCTAACCTGCCTTCGGAATCAAAACATGTGCGATATTCACTGTGGCGGTTTACAACCGTAGTTATCATGTGGATTATTGCTGGGTACAGTTTAATTTCCATATTTTTAAGCTCTGACAGTAGAAGGGTAATGTCAATATTTACGGTCATGCTATAGGTGCATTTGACATTGTTTAAATAGTGTTCGAAATAGGGTTTTCTATTCCAGTTATCAATGACAATCGGGTTAAAAATCATTTATAATGACCTCCTAAAAATTATTTCATTTTTAATTTTAGGAGGTTTGCTGGACTGATTTCACCATATCCTCATCCCAATCTTTCGAGAAATTATTTTGTAACGATGAGTTACCCTTACATTATATACATCTTAAACGATATTTTCGATGTTTAAATGTAAAAGGGAGAGGCTTTATTGTGCTGAGTGAAAAGCATGTTATCGTCGATTTCAGCTCTTGGCTGCGTCAAAGACGGATCGATTATAAGCAATTAATTGAAGAACATCGCGCATAGAACCACAGCCGGAGAAAAATCCCTTGGCTGTGGTTCTTTTTTTAAGCGAGTGATTGTGCCATGATAGCTATGGAGGCGACCAAAGAGATGTTTAAGGATTTTAAGCTCATAGCCGGACGGCCGGTGTATATACAAATTAAAGACTATATGAAGCACTTAATCATAAAAGGCGGTCTGCAAGGGAATCAAAAGCTGCCCTCTACAAGAGAGCTCAGTACACTGCTCAAGGTTAGCCGTAACTCAGTAATTTCTGCTTATGCAGAGCTTGAGGATGATGGATTTGCGTATGCCGTGCAGGGTCAGGGAAGTTATGTGGCACCTACACCTCCTGGCAGTGAAACAATCTCTTCCTGGACGATGGACTGGAAGTCGCGTATCAATGATCATGCGCGGCTGGCGGAGGATCTGGATATCATGAAGCGCGGCATACGAGCGGAAAAGGGGACGATCTCCTTTACGAGCATCGCGCCTGATGAGAGTCTTTTTGATCTAGATAATGTGAAACGCTCCTTTATGGATCGTATGTCGGTGGAAGGCAACGTCTTACTAAATTATGGATATGCCAAAGGGTATAAGCCTTTAATAGACTATTTGAAGCAGTACATGGAGCACAAAGGCGTTGAAATGAAGGGCAAGGACATATTGATTACCAACGGCTTTACAGAGGGATTCGATATTGTATTGTCTGCACTTAGCAAAAAGAATGGTTCGGTCATCTGTGAGAATCCGACGCATCATACGGCGATCAAAAATCTCAAGCTGAACGGCTTTGAGATCACCGGGATTCCTATGGAGCGTGATGGGATTGATCTGGTTGAGCTGGAGAAGGCATTGCTGGAGCAAGCTTTTGACTGTGCTTACTTTGTCCCTTCTTATCATAATCCGACCGGTATTGTAATGTCTCCTGAGAAAAGACAGCGGCTAATGAAGCTGATGAATCGGTACCAAATCCCAGTGATCGAGGATGGTTTTAACGAGGAATTACGCTATTCGGGCTCACATGTGGCTCCACTTATCGCAGCAGCAGGTAGCGGCAACAGCGTAATCTATCTAGGTAGCTTCTCAAAAGTACTTTTTCCGGGACTACGCGTAGGTTGGGTGCTGGCAGATCAGGAGCTGATCTATTCCCTTGAAAGCGTTAAGCGCGCACGTACCATTCATACCTCTACGCTGGATCAATCCATTTTGTATCAATACTTATTGGGTGGACATTTAGAGAAGTATTTGAAAAAAGCCAGAGCGGAATATAAACGGAAATATGAATTAACCCTGCAATGCTGTAAGGAGTTTATTCCTTATACGGCGTTATCAGGGGATGGCGGACTGCATCTTTTTGTAACTTTCGCGGAGGGGTTTAATACAAGGGCGCTGCTGGCGGCCTGTCATGAGCAAGGGGTTATTTTTACAGCAGGAGATATATTCTTCACAGACGGTAAAGGTCAAAATACGATACGGATCGGTTTCTCTAGAGTGACAGATGCGGATATCCGCAAGGGGATCGAGATTATTGGCACAACAGCACGACAACTAATGGGATAAAGAGGTGCTTGAGATGAAGATGAAGGTAGGCGTAATTATGGGCGGGGTGTCCTCAGAATATGAGGTATCCATGAATAGCGGTAGAGAGATTTTGAAGAATCTAGATCCCAATAAATATGAAGTTACTCCAATAGAGATCACCAAGCGTGAAGAGCTTATTGAGCAGGCGAAAGGAATCGATATCGCGCTGCTTGCGCTCCACGGAGCTTACGGAGAGGACGGTACGGTTCAGGGGACGCTGGAGACGATGGGGATTCCTTATACGGGTAGTGGCGTTTTGTCTAGCAGCATTTGTATGGATAAAGATCTTTCCAAAAAGCTTATGCGCTGCTCAGGCGTCCATACAGCGGATTGGCTGTGCTGGGATAGTATGAAGGATTATTCTGAAGAAGCCGTAGAGCGGATTGGATATCCTGTTATGGTGAAGCCATGTTCAGGTGGTTCGAGTATCGGTATGGAAAAGGTGAGCTGTAGCGAGGAGCTGTTGAGCGCAGTACAGAAGGCTTTTGCCTGTGATCAGTCAATTCTGATCGAGAGCTATATTCAAGGTCAGGAAATCACTTGTTCTATTCTAAATGGGGAGATGCTGCCCGTTTTGGGAATCACCTCGTCACATGCGGAGTGGTTCGATTACAGCGCGAAATACGATGATGGCGGGGCAGACGAACGGGTCATTGACCTACCAGCTGAGGTGTATGAGCGAGTACGTAATGCAGCCTTAACTTGCTACAAAGCACTAAAATGCAGTGTGTATGCAAGGGTGGATATGCTAATCAAGGATGGTATTCCGTATGTGCTGGAGGTGAATACATTACCGGGCATGACGAAGGCGAGTCTTTTACCAAAAAGCGCGCAAGCGGCAGGCTACACCTTTAGCGGACTGCTGGACGAGATTATTTCCCTTTCCCTAACAGAAAAGAGTCCGAAAGAAGAGGTGCTCAGTCATGCATAATGAATGGATTACTCCGCGTGTACGGGAGATTGCTCCCTCGGGGATTCGGGCTTTTTTTGACCTAAGTACAGGGAATCAGGATATTATATCGCTTGGTGTAGGCGAGCCTGATTTCGTTACACCGGAGCATGTAAGAGCTGCCTGTATTCGTGCTTTGAATAATGGGGAGACGATGTATACACCAAATTCCGGCTTGTTGGAGCTTAGAGAAGAGATCGCCTCTTATCTGCATACAAGCTTCAATCTCCGCTATGAGCCAACTAACGAGATTATGGTTACAGTGGGAAGCAGTGAAGCCGTGGATTTGGCTCTGCGGGCCTTTATTACACCCGGGGATGAGATTATCGTCCCTTCTCCGAGCTATATTGCGTATTCGCCGATTACTCATTTGAACGGTGGGGTTACAGTAGAGGTTGAATCTTCAGCCGAGCAGGGGTTTAAGCTTACTCCTGAAGCGTTGCGGCAGGTAATTACCCCGCGTTCCAAGATTCTTATGGTTAATTTTCCGACTAATCCTACAGGGGCAGTAATGACTTACGAGGATTGGCTGCCCATTGCACAGATTGTAAAAGAGAATAACTTACTTGTCATATCAGATGAAATCTATGCCGAGCTAACCTATGATCGTCAGCATGTCAGCATTGCCGCACTTCCCGGGATGTTGGAACGAACAATTGTTATTAGCGGCTTCTCCAAAGCTTTTGCGATGACTGGCTGGAGAGTAGGTTATGCTTGTGGTGATCAGGAATTAATTGCTGCGATGCTCAAAATCCATCAGTACACTGCGATGTGTGCTCCAATACTAGGTCAAATCGCTGCCATTGAATCACTACGGAACGGTATGGAACATAAGGAACATATGAAACGATGCTTCGATGAGCGAAGAAAGCTGCTGGTTAATGGATTTCGATCTATTGGTTTACCTTGCCACGAGCCGGAGGGTGCATTTTATGTCTTTCCTTCCGTCGCTAATACCGGAATGAAGTCAGAGGATTTCGCTTTGCAGCTGCTCAAGGAGGTTGGTGTTGCTGCGGTCCCGGGCCATGTGTTTGGAGCAGGTGGAGAGGGGCATATTCGCTGCTCCTATGCAGCTTCTCTACAAAAATTGACGGAAGCGTTGGAGAGAATCGAAGGTTTTATGAAAGTGAAGTTGTAATTCAAGTGGTCCCCATCTATCATAGATGGGGGCTTTTCTATGTAGATAAGATAGAATATATAATATGGATATCTTAATTGGAGGTTAAAATATGATTTCAACTATTCAAGAAATAATTAAACGAATCACACCAGCGGATGAACAGTCTTTCCTCAAGGCGGAGCACCGCTTGAACATTCTAACCAAACCACCGGGCAGCCTGGGACAATTGGAGACGCTGGCCGTTAAGCTCGCTGGAATTTCGGGTACGGAGCAGCCTAGTTTCACCAGACGAACGGTAGTTGTGATGGCTGCCGATCACGGTGTATGCTGCGAGGGAGTTAGTGCATTTCCACAGGAAGTCACCATGCAGATGGCCTATAATTTTCTCAGCGGGGGAGCGGCGGTGAATGTACTGGCACGTCAAGCTAGGGCAGAGGTGAAGTTCGTAGATATCGGTGTTAACGGTGATCTTAGTCATGAGGATCTGATTGATCGTAAAGTGCGCCGTGGAACGGATAATATAGCCGTGGGACCTGCGATGAGTCGTGAAGAAGCGATGAGTGCTATGCTTGTAGGAATAAGTATCGCACAAGAAGCGATTGAGAACGGGACGGAGATTTTTATTACAGGTGAAATGGGCATAGGAAATACAACGGCTAGCGCTGCCATTCTGTGTGCTCTAAAAGGAACAGCACCTGAAGAAGCCGTTGGAAGAGGAACGGGAATTGATGATGAACGTTTACTACATAAGATTGCTGTTGTGGAACGCGCTTTAAAGGTGAATCAGCCGAATCCGGCAGATCCGCTGGATGTATTGTCCAAAGTAGGGGGATTGGAAATTGCCGGTTTGACTGGTCTGATTCTTGGCGCAGCCGCTGCTAGGGTACCTGTCATTCTGGATGGTTTTATTTCGGGCGCGGCGGCTCTTGTGGCGAAGGCACTTGCACCAGAATCCATTGCTTATATGATTGGCTCTCATCTATCAGGAGAACAAGGACATAAGCTGATGCTTGAGAAGCTTGGTCTTGAACCGTTGTTTAACCTGGGTCTTCGTTTGGGTGAAGGAACTGGAGGCGTATTGTCCCTTCATTTAATTGAGGCGATATGCCGTATTTTAAGCGAAATGGCCACCTTTGAAAGTGCAGGCATCTCTGGAGCTGGAAAACAATGAGTATTCTTGTAACGGGAGGCGCGCGTAGCGGGAAAAGTGGTTTTGCAGAAAAATTGATGTCGTCACTGGCAGATCAGGCCTTCTATGTTGCAACCGGACAAGCGTTTGATGATGAAATGAATGAACGGATTGCACTGCATCAGCAACAGCGCTCGCAAAGCGGATATGCTTGGGAGACGTTAGAGGAGCCTTATGATTTGCCAGATCTTCTTAAGCGTTTTTCTGGTGAAAAGGCGGTTCTCGTAGATTGTCTAACGTTGTGGTTATCGAATGTACTGCTAGCCATGGAAGGATTTACGGATAGGCAAGAGTTGATAGAGAGCGAGATTACAAGACTTGAAGACAGTGTACGCACATTTCAAGGAAACCTCATTTTGGTCACTAATGAGGTTGGAGACGGTATTGTTCCGGAGTATGCGCTTGGCCGATTGTACCGTGATCTGGCAGGACGTATGAACGCGCTGCTTGCTCGGCAATGCGAGCAGGTTTTTTTAGTGACTGCTGGCATTCCAATTGAACTCAAGAGCAGGGAGTATCGTTTATGAGGGAGCGCAGGGATGCTGCCGCGGCTGCCTTTCAGTTTTTGTCCCGGTTTCCTATAAAGAGTGATCCCGGATTTTCTCCTGAGCTGCTGCGCCGAAGTGTGTTGTTCTATCCCGTGGTGGGTGCAGCTATCGGACTTTGCGTAGCTGCTGGGGCAGCTTTGACGGGATTGATTTTACCAGCTTGGCCAGCCGCTGTCATTACCCTCATTCTATGGGTAGGACTCACCGGAGGTCTGCACCTCGATGGTTGGATGGACAGTGCGGATGGTCTGCTAAGCTACCGACCGAGGGAACGGATCCTGGAGATTATGAAGGATAGCCGTGTGGGTGCGATGGGTGTGCTCGCCTGCGTGCTGCTCTTGCTGTTAAAGGCTTCATTAGTGGCAGTATTAATCGAAGGCTACGCCTATTACGAGCTGCCACTGCTCTTGCTGCCAGCGATCTGGAGCCGCTGGTATATGGTGCGGGCAATGGTGCATTATCCCATTGCCCGCGGGAACGAGGGGCTGGCCGCGGGCTTCGCCGGCCTCGCTCCCTCGCATGAGCGGCGCGCGCTGGCGATAGCCGCGCTGCTCTCGCTAGCCGCAGCCGCTGCGCCTCTGGCGCTCGGCGCTGGCTTAGCCGCGTGGCCGCTGCATCTGGCGGCAGCGTTCCTGCTGCCGGCAGCGGCCTTGGCCAGCGGCACCGTGGCTGCGCGGCGGATTAGCAGCCGGCTCGGCGGGCTCACCGGCGATGTGTACGGCGCGCTGAATGAGCTGCTAGAGGCGGTGCTGCTACTAGTGTTAGTGTTGCTTCAGCACAATTTCATGTGACTGGCTCCTATGATGACGTTGTATCATATTTCGCCAATCATTTTGATTTTTTAGAGTTCAATAGGAAAGAGGGATGACATGGTTGCTGCCATTCTACTATTTGTAATTGCCGGCCTTGCTGAGATCGGAGGCGGGTACTTAGTATGGTTATGGCTAAGAGAATCAAGACCTCTATGGTACGGTTTGGTAGGTTCTTTGATTCTGATAAGCTATGGTATTATTCCTACGTTGCAGAAGTTTCCATCCTTCGGTAGAGTGTATGCAGCTTACGGCGGGGTATTTATCGTGCTCGCTGTGTTGTGGGGCTGGCTAGTAGACAAGAAAACACCCGATGTATATGACTGGGTTGGTGCTGTTATTTGTGTGATCGGCGTTTCGGTCATTCTTTGGGCGCCGAGACACTAACAAAACCCCCCGTTCAACACTTTCGTGTGAACGGGGGGGTTATATAAGCCTAAGCTTTAGATCTTAAATTGTTGCACAGCTTCCTGAAGCTTCTTAGCCTGCTCATATAGATGCTGCACGGTTACTGCATGTCCTTCAAGCTCTATACGTTGACGCTCCGAGTTCTCGGATAGTGTGTCCGCATTTTCTTGGGATCTTGAAGTAATTTGTGCGGTTTCCTCAACGGAAGCACTAACTTCTTCTGTACTTGCTGAGATTTGCTGCGTCGCCGCAGATACAGATTGAATATTCTGATTGATGCTTTGGATCAGAATCAGAAGGTGATTGAAGGCGTCGCCAGCTTCTGCCACCTTGCCTACCCCGGAGGCTACTTCAGAATTCACATGGTTCATCTCAGTAACGGAGCGATTCATATCTTCCTGAAGTCCGAGTAGGAAATCACGAATCTGCTCATTCGCATTGCGGGATTGTTCGGAAAGCTTGCGTACTTCTCCGGCAACAACGGCAAAGCCGCGTCCATGTTCTCCTGCACGTGCTGCTTCGATCGAAGCATTGAGCGACAGCATTTGGATTTGCTTCGTAATTTCAGTAATACTATGAACGACTTCTCCGATCATTACTGAACGTTCGTTCATAACTTGTAATTGCTCCAGCGACTGCAGGGAGGCGCGTTCAACATGGCGCATTTGCAGAACAGCGCTTTGGGCAATCTCATTACCGCCAATCGCTTCAGCGGAAGCTTCACTAATTTGCTCAGTGACTTCGGTGGCTGCTGAAGCAATATGCTGAATGCCGAAATTGATTTCTTCCATAGCTTTTGAATTATCTAGAGCGCTGCTCGCGATGGTTGTACTACCTCTTCCAATTTCTACAACAGAAGTACTAGAGTGGTCTGCCATTTCATTTAAGACCTCAACACGTTCTCTTAAAGAATTGGAATCGGTGACCACGGTGTTTGAGGTGACGAGTACATGTCCGATCATTTCTTTTAGGCGTAGGGTCATCGCTTGGAAGCTTCTGGATAGCTGAGCTACCTCATCACTGCCTTGAACCGTTAATTCCTCTGTGAAATCTCCCTCTGCGAGACGGGCACTGTAAGCTGCAAGCTTTGAGATAGGACGGGTAATCCGCATGCTCATAAACCAGGCGCCAGTTGACCCTATGATCAGCGTTAGCAGAGTGATCCCCGCGCTGGTCCACAGGATACTGTCTGTTTTTTCTTGAATAAAGCTTACATCACTGCTGATTCCGATAACCATCGTACTTCCGGGAATTCCGATATAAGCTGACTTATGTACACCATGCGAGTCCTTGTATGTATCGCTTAGTCCACTCTTTCCTTTAAGGGCTTGCTGCATTGCAGAGGATACCTTAACAATTTCCTCGGGCTTTAATTTTGCATCATGATCTACGGACAGAACCTCAGCTTCCTTGCCTTTTAGATTGAGTAGAAAAATAGTCTCAACCCCATGCTGCTTTCTCTTATCCTGAAAATAGAATTCAAGATTGGTGGCTGCTTGTTCGTTCTTCTTTAGTGCTTGCTGAGCATGCATTGTATTTATGTTCTTATATACGTCCTGAGCAGCTGCAGTTAGAATTTGATTGATTTGTGGCATGACATAGCTGTTAAAAATACTGGTGGATATAAAGTAGAAGCTGGTACTTAACAAAAGAGACGTGAGTAATAGAACTACAAATAATAAACGCGTAAATCTGCGACTGATCGACTGCTTGAAACGAAACATATTGTTCTCCCCCTTTTTATGGGCAGTGAAGCCCCATTTCTTTATATCCCTACCGACTGCTAGTGACTGGCAACCTGCAATATATTCCATAGTTATGTAATATATCAACTAAATGGATCGGGAATGAAGTGTTTGATACTATTCTATAGAATTAACCTCTGGATGAATAGTGAAAGTTTTAGTTTATAGAGCATATTTTTCTGAAAAAGATGAATTATTACTGACACTTTTATTTTTAGTTAATAAAAATGGGTATAAATACCCATTTCATAAATTGTTTATTTTTATGGATTGTTTGACGACAGTGTGATAGAGTATTAATGTTTTGTTCCAAAACTTAATGTAAGCCGCGGTTCGTAACCATCCCGCGTAAACAAAACTAGGAGGAGCTTAAGTAATATGTTTAATTTGTTGTGGGGAGTTTTATTTGTTATTGTCAATTTTGCTTTTTTTCTGCTCTGTTACCGCCTGTTCGGCAAAAGTGGAATGTATGCCTGGGTAGGTATCGCTACTGTAATTGCTAATATTCAGGTAGCTAAGACGATTGCTATGCCATTTGATATCGTGATGACACTCGGAAATACGATGTATGTCACTTTGTATATGACCAGCGATTTGCTTAATGAGAAGTATGGAAGAGCAGAAGCACGAAAAGCGGTTTGGTTTGGTTTCTTCACCTTGCTTATGACGACAGTCATTATGCAGATGGTACTAGTATTTAAGCCACAAGAGACCGATATTGCTCAGTCTTCTTTGGAGACGATTTTTGGGCTGATGCCTCGACTAGCGTTGGGTAGTTTAACTGCTTATTTCATTAGTCAGTTCCTAGATGTTCGGTTGTATTCCTGGATTCGCAAATATTACAGCACCTCAAGTCAGCTGTGGATCCGTTCGAACGGTAGTACGATGGTTAGCTCTTTTGTGGATACACTAATCTTCTGCACCATTGCATTTGCTGGGTTGTATAACTGGAGTGTGTGGTTTGAAATTTTGCTTACAACGTATCTGGCGAAATTCTTACTAACCGCAGTCGGCACACCTATCTTATATATCGCCCGAACTTTTACTTTTGCTGAAGATGGGGCATTATCATCCGCTCAAAAGAAAAATTAAACACAATACAGCCAGCGCGTACCGATCATAATCGATGCGCGCTGTTTGATTTTTCCAGTCGTAAGAGGCTTAATCGTTCCATATAAATATGTACATAAAATTAATATAAAGCTAAAATAAGCTATCGTAGCCATTCCAATTGTATCCCATGCAATTCGGAAGTGTACATAATCGGTAGACACAGAAATTACGAACAGGTGTGATGAAGGATGAATCTAGTAGTTCCTATACTGCGTCATGCAGCACAGCAGCCCGACAGTATTGCCTTAACCCATAACCAAGCGGGTCATACTTATGCAACATTAGTACAAGCGATGCGGAGAATTGCGAATGGTCTACAGCAAAAGGGTCTGAGACATGACAAAATCGCTATTTTATCTACGAATCGCATTGAATTTGTTGAGGTTTTCTTGGGGGCTATTTATGCAGGCTGTGTTCCCATCCCTTTAGATCCCAAGTGGAGTGCAAACGAACTGCAGGTTATTATAGAGCAGTGCCAGCCGACAATGATTTTTGCCGAGCCGGAAGCTGCAAAGAATTTGGTCTTCAGGGAGCAAGCGATCCCAACAATGATTTTTACAAAAGATCGGACAGGCTCCTATGATCAGTGGCTGGATGCGCTGAAGCCAGAAGCTGAATTGGATGAGACGAATGAATTATTATTTATCGGCTTCACTTCAGGCACAACTGGACTGCCCAAAGGATATATGCGTACCCATTTATCGTGGTTAAAGAGCTTTGAGGTATCGAGTGCTGCCTTTAAATTGGACGCTATGAAGGATGTTTTAGCACCGGGTCCGTTTGTGCATTCGCTGTCCTTGTTCGCTGTAATGCAGAGTCTGTATGGCGGAGCAAACTTTCATATTACGCAAAAATTTAGCGCCACACAGGTGTTAGAGCTGTGCAAGCAGATTCCGGGTGTGGTGTTGTTTGTTGTACCGACAATGCTTGAATCCATGATGCGGCAGGCTGTTCCTGGGCAGACGCAGATTGATGCGATTATTAGCTCAGGTGCAAAGTGGTCGGAGTTGTCCAAAAAAAGGGGCATAGAAGTGTTCGCTGGAGCGCGTCTCTATGAATCCTATGGTTCCTCAGAAGCGAGTTATATTAGTTATTTGGATGTTCTGGAAGAGCATAATCCGAGCTCTGTAGGCAAGCCCTATCCCGGAGTACAAATTTCCATTCGTGATGAAGAGTTCCGTGAAGTCCCTGCGGGGGAGATTGGGCAGTTATATGTACGAAGTGATATGATATTTCTAGGCTATCATCAATTGCCGAACGAGACTGCAGCAGCTTTTCGAGACGGATGGCTTATTTTGGAAGATAATGTTTATCAGGATGAAGCGGGGTACTTATATCTGGCAGGTCGTTTGAAAAATAGAATTATCACCGGTGGGCTGAACGTTTATCCAGAGGAAATAGAGCGAGTGTTAGAGCATCTTCCTGAAATAGAAGAAGTAATGGTGCTCGGCGTCCCTGACGATTATTGGGGAGAACAGTTGGCCGTGCTCGTGAAATGGAATGGTGAAAAGCACTTATCTATAGACGAAATAAAGAATTATTGTCGCCAGTATTTAGCAAGCTACAAATCGCCGAAGCAGCTGCTGACAGTTGAAGAGTTTATTTATACAAGCAGTGGCAAAATTGCCCGGCAAGCGATGAAAGACTATGTGAAAAGAGCGATGGTATGATAGAAGCAGTAATTGTTATGGCAAAACGTACACCGATTGGCAGGATGGGCGGCTTATTAAGTACATTTGAGCCGGAAGCATTACTGGCGCCGCTTATTCAGCATATTGTGGCAGAGACGAGCCTAGCTAAAGAGATGATCGATGATGTCATTATTGGAAATGTGGTCGGTCCGGGTGGAAATATTGCCCGGGTCGCTGCGCTTGAAGCTGGGCTTCCTGTTTCGGTTCCGGGCGTTACTGTGGATCGGCAGTGCGGTTCTGGGCTAGAGGCTATTAATATAGCAGCAAGGCTTATTCAAAGCGGTGCAGGTGAGATTTATTTAGCTGGCGGCGTTGAGAGCACGAGTCGTGCCCCTTGGAAAATGAATAAGCCCCAAACCTTGATGGGGGTTCCACAGCTATATACCCGTGCTCATTTTACACCAAGCGCTTACGGTGATCCGGATATGGGGATTGCTGCGGAAAATGTAGCGCGGAAGTACGGGATTTCACGAGAAGAGCAGGATCAATATGCCTTAAAAAGCCACCAAAAGGCTGTTCATGCTCAGCAAAGCGGCCGGTTTCAGCAGGAGATTGTACCTCTTCTGGTTGAGGGGGAGTGGGTGAACACCGACGAATGTCCAAGGGCCAATACGAGCTTGGATAAGCTGCGAATGCTCCCTTCAATTTTTGAAGAAAAAGGCACTGTCACCGCTGGAAATGCCTGTCCAATTAATGATGGTGCGGCGCTTGTATTAATGATGTCCCGTGAGAAATGTAGGGAACTCAAGCTTAAACCGATTCTGCGTATCGTGGATGCGCAAGCGGCAGGTGTAGATCCGAATTATTTAGGTATGGGGCCCGTTCCAGCTGTACAAAAGGTATTACATCGTCAACAGCTGACCATAGCCGATTTAGATATCGTAGAGTTTAATGAAGCCTTTGCTTCGCAAGTTCTTGCCTCACTGAATGAGCTTCAGATCCCACAGGAAAAGGTCAATCGTGGAGGAGGCGCATTAGCTATCGGTCATCCATATGGGGCGTCCGGAGCTATTTTAATGACTCGCTTATGTGCTGAAATGCAGCGTACGGCTTATAAAAGGGGACTTGCCACTTTGGGCATTGGCGGAGGTATCGGTTTGGCTACTCTTGTGGAGGCGGTAGAATGAACAGCATTCATCATCAGATTTATGTGACTGCGGAGTGGATATCGGATTATGCACATAGTATTGAGGCACCCGTGCAGACGTATAAGGGCAATCTGATTGCTCCTTCTACGATGCCTATTATTTTTTGGCAGGCCTTCGATATTCCTTGGCTTAGCAAGGGAGAGCCTTTGCTTCACGGTACTCAGAAATTCTCATATCAAGCTCCGATTACGGCAGGGATGACGTTAGATTGTGAATTAGCATTAACGAGCAAGGTGCAAAAAGATGGCCGGCAGGGCCAACTGACCTTTTACACACATACGCTGGTTTGTAAATGTGAAGGCGAGCTTATAGTCACCGCAGAAACGGTGTTAATTCGGGTAGGTGATAATCATGATGATGAGAAAATGCATAACGGCTGAGGCCATCCGGCAATATGCAGCAGCTTCCCAAGATCTGGCCGCTATTCATCTAGATGAGGATGCTGCAGCTGAGGCTGGATTTAAGCGGCCCATTGCGCAGGGGATGTATCTAATGGGATTAGCCCAATCCTTATATATCGAGGAGCATCAGGCACAGTGGATCACTCAATATGATATGAAATTTCATAAGCCTATAGAGGTCGATAATGTCGTGATGTTTGATTATGCAGATGATGATGCTCTTGTGAAAGTGACCCTTACAACAGAAGCTGGCGATGTTATTGCTACGGGAGCTTTTTCAGTGAAAGAGGTGTAGTGATGAATAAAGTAGCCTTAATTACTGGAGCAACCAGAGGGATCGGGCGTAGTATTGCCGTGCAGCTCGGCAAGTCCGGTTATATAGTGGTTGTAAATGGTACAAAACAAATCTTAATCGATGAGGTTGTCCACGAGATTCGTCAGGCGGGTGGTGAGGCGTCAGGATACTCTGCTAATGTATCAGATCCAGTTGCGGTCACTGCAATGGTGGATGAGGTTATTATACGATATGGCCGTATTGAGGTATTGATAGCTAACGCTGGGAATTTGCAGGATCAGAAATGTCTATGGATGACGGATGAAGAGTGGAAGGCTGTGCTGGATGTGCATCTAAATGGCACCTACTACAGCATTCAACGCGTACTCCCATATATGCGCCAGACAGGTGGCGATATCCTGTTGATGACCTCTACGGCTGGACTAACAGGTTCTGTGGGTCAGGTGAATTATAGTGCAGCCAAAGCTGGAATACTCGGAATGATGTGGACGCTCGCAGCGGAGCTGAAATGTGATGGAATTAGGGTCAATGCGATTTCACCAGCCGCGTTAACGGATATGACCAGACCTGTCATTGATCACTTGAAAGTGAAACATGCCAGCCGTAATGAACCGTTCCCGGAGTTCTGGCGAATAGGTGCTCCAGAGGATATTGCTTCTTTCGTAAATGCATTATTGAGCGAGAACGATGCGGATTTAACCGGTGAAATCTTTGCTGTGAATGGATCAAAAGTGACGAAATGGGAGAAGCCTGCACCTGCATTTTCTGAGAACAGCATCGGGGCATTTTTCGCTACGTGGCACCGTCAAAAGGGGAGTGAATAAATGCTTACCTTCGATCAAGTTCATTTTTATTATAAAAGGGATCAGCCTGTCCTAGAAGATATCAGCTTTACGATAAATGCAGGTGAGTTTGTGGCGATTGTTGGCGCGAATGGCTCTGGCAAATCCACCATTGCAAAGCTCATGGACGGACTGCTGCTGCCGCGAAAAGGGGCTGTACAGTTTAAGGGCCTAGACACCACAAAGCCAGCTGATCTTGCAGATATTCATCAGCAAATTGGCTTTGTTTTTCAGAATCCAGAGGATCAATTTATCACCACAACCGTTATGGATGAGGTGCTTTTTGGTTTGGAGAACGTTCGTGTGCCAAGGGAGAAAATGCGTAGTCGATTGGAGCATGCCTTGCAGGCTGTTCATATGGAGGATTACCTGGACGCGATGCCACATCAGCTCTCTGGAGGTCAGAAGCAACGTGTCGCTATTGCGGCTATATTGGCGATGCGTCCGCAAGTCATTATTTTCGACGAAGCCACCTCTATGCTTGATCCTCAGGGAAGGCAGCAGGTGCTTGCTATTATGCAAGAGCTGCATCGTCAAGGTCTGACCATTATTCAGATCACTCACCATATGGAGGAAGTGCTTTCAGCAGAACGATTATTACTCCTGCATCAAGGGCGACTTGAGTATGATGGTGCTCCACTGGCCTTTTTTGAAATGATGCCTGTTGCGGACTATCAATTACAACTACCCTTTGCCGTGCGCGTACATGCATTGCTACATTCAGCAGCGCCGCCAACAGCAGATTGGAAGGGGAACATTCGATCACAATGGTCTACCAATTAGATAATTTAAGTGTAAACTATGCTGATCATATGGCTTTGCACAATATAAGCTGCACCATAAATGCGGGCAAATGGATTTCGATTATCGGTCCCACGGGTGCAGGAAAGTCTACCTTTGTCAAAGTGCTGAAGGGCTTGATTCCCACTGTAAAAGGAGACTACTCAATTGATCAGCAGCCTGCTCCGAGAGATGCCAAAGGACAATTAAAGGTGGTCCCGGAGCTGGGCTTCGTGTTTCAATATCCAGAGCATCAGCTATTCGAAACCACGGTGCAAAAGGAGCTTGCTTTTGCTCTGAATCTGCAGGGTGCTTCACGCCAGCAAATCACGGAGGCGATTGAAAGGATTTTACCGCAAGTGGGTCTGTCAGAGGGCATTCTCCCGTTAAATCCATTCCAATTAAGCGGTGGAGAAAAGCGCCGTGTGGCCATTGCCTCCGTGCTGATGACGAATCCGAAGCTGCTAATTTTGGATGAACCGACAGCGGGGCTAGATCCAGCTAGCCAAGTATCTTTGCTGAAGCTACTGAAGACTTGGCAGCAACAAAATCAGCGCACCATTCTCTTCGTTTCGCATCAGATGGAGGATGTTGCTGAGTACTCGGATGAGGTTTTGGTTTTCCATAAAGGTCAGCTAGAAGGACATTTTGACCCCAGAACACTATTTATGGAAAAGGAAGAATTATTGGTGGAGCTGGGCTTGTCCATGCCTGAACCCGTACAGCTTTTGAAGCTAGTAGAGGAATTATCCGGTCAAAAAATTGAGATTGCTAGCTGTAAAGAGCAGGATATTTTCGATGCTGTTCTGCCCATTTGGCATTCGAGGGGGCGTCAACATGGCTGATTCCGTAATTGTGGGTCAATATGTGGAGACGCATTCGATTTTCCATCGTTTAGATCCTCGTACAAAACTTGTTAGTATCGTGATTCTCATGCTTAGCTTTCTGATGCTTGGAACATGGCTTAGCTATGCAGTTGCAACCGTTTTTGTATTCGGAATTTTGCTGCTGTCGAAGGTTCCTATTCATTTCTTCTGGCGAGGGCTGCGGCCGTTATTATTTGTTTTGCTGTTTACCCTTCTGTATAATGCTGTGTTCACCAAAGGATCGATCCTCTGGTCTTGGTCCTTTATTGAGGTAAGTGAAGAGGGACTGCGAACAGGATTACGTTTTGTTTGGCGTATTATATTGCTCATCTTATTAGCCTCAGTATTAACGTTAACGACTAAACCGCTAGACTTAGCATATGGTCTTGAAAAGCTACTTGCACCCCTATCCAAAATGGGGGTACCCGTAGAACAATTCTCCTTAATGATAGTGATTGCGATCCGGTTTATTCCTACCATTAAGGAGGAACTTGATCGTATTCTGCTCGCACAAAAGGCTAGGGGGTATGATCTTACAGCATTATCACTGCCTAAACGGATATTTGCTTATGTCCCGATTATTATTCCTTTGCTCTTCACGACGATTCAACGTGCTGAACAGCTAAGCTATGCGATTGATGCGCGTGCTTATGGAAATGGTAAAGGAAGAACTTCTTATAGGGTATTACAATTTCAGCAAATGGATTATCTGGCAGGGGGAATTGCTCTTTTATTTGCTGTGATTCTGCTGTGGTTAAAGATAGGAAAGGTGTAGATGAATATGAAATGGAATACCCGTATTACGGAGTTATTGCAGATAGAGTATCCTATTATTCAAGGCGGGCTTGCTTATTTAGGTTATGCAGACCTTGCAGCTGCCGTTTCGAATGCCGGTGGATTGGGTCAGGTTACAGCGATGAGTCTTCCGAGCGCAGAGGCTTTACGTTCAGAAATAGAACGGGTTCGTACTTTGACCGACAATCCATTTGGCGTTAATTTTGCCATCGGTGTGCATGGTATCGGTTATGAAGATCGGGTGCAGGTCGCCATCGACGAGAAGGTTCCCGTGGTGAGTCTCACTGGTGGGAATCCGGCCCCTATACTGGAAATGCTACAGCACACTGATATTAAAACGCTCGTGCTCGTCTCTTCACGCAGACAAGCCCAAAAAGCTGAACAATTAGGTGCTTCTGCGGTTATTGTTGTTGGGCAGGAGGGAGGAGGCCACTTGGGGCGTGATGATGTAGGGACTATGGTACTCGTTCCTCAAGTAGTGGATGCGGTTGATATTCCTGTGATTGCTTCAGGCGGGATCGGGGATGGCCGCGGATGGATGGCGGCCCATGCACTGGGGGCTGAGGGAATTGAAATGGGTACACGATTCGTTGCTACGGTTGAATGTGTTCATGCAGCTGCTTCTTATAAAAAAGCCCTAGTAGAAAGCTCAGAGTCAGATACAGTCGTAATCAAACGCTCTATTGGAGCACCCGCGCGAGTGCTGCGTAGTGAGTACATAGATAAGATTCTCGACATTGAGCGTGTGACTCCGACCTATGAAGCCTTAAAAGAATATATTAGCGGTGCAGCCAACAAGCGCTGGATTTATGATGATGTCAAAGAAGAGGGCATTGGCTGGGCAGGCCAAGTGACAGGGATGATCCATGATATCCCTACAGTCTCGGAACTGATGGGCAGGATGGTCAAAGAGGCAGAGTCGATTCGCGGGATGTGGGGAACACAGGCGTGAGGATGCTTATCGGACTAAATTTATGGGGAGCGATGGTGTGGCTAATCCGAGGCGTTATGCAAAAGAAGATAATAATTGGTTGAATCTATCACGCTCCTCCAAAAAAGGGCAATGGCCGCTGTATTGGAATGGAACTAATTGCGAATTTTTAATCAGCTTATTTGTTTCCTGAGCTTGGGTAAACGGAACGACTTTATCATGAATTCCATGAATAATTAATGTGGGCACATCGATCTGTCCAAGATCGTTGTAAACATTTTCGTCTCTTAGCGTGACCATAATGGCGGAAGTCGACCAATTCGCAGCTTGTAAACCCATTAGAAAGAACCATTCGGATTTCGCTTCAGAAATGTACTGAAAGAAAAAAATTCCCGTTTGGTCTTGCAGCATTTTCGGACGGTCATTGTTTGTCTCTTCGATGATTTTATTCGTAAATTCTTTTGGAACACTTGATGGAGACGCAGCGTCGATCAGGACGAGTTTTGATACCCCGTACCCTTTATAACGAGCCATATAACGAATTGAGATCGCTCCTCCGGTAGAGTGTCCTGCAAGTGTTATGTTTTTTAGCTGTAACGCTTCGATGACTATACGAAGATCATCTGCTAATCTATCGAAACCGTAACCATCGAATGGTTTATCCGAATTGCCGTATCCTCTCCAGTCTATTCCGATACAACGA
This sequence comes from Paenibacillus sp. VTT E-133280, assembly GCF_002264385.1. Classification (NCBI taxonomy): domain Bacteria; kingdom Bacillati; phylum Bacillota; class Bacilli; order Caryophanales; family Paenibacillaceae; genus Paenibacillus; species Paenibacillus sp. VTT E-133280. Next base: position 936 of record NZ_NFUX01000026.1, on the reverse strand, counting down.
TATCCGAGCTTCGGAAGGAAATTGAACTGATATTCGAACTGGTTATGGTTTAGCGGCCATCCATGAATAAAAAGTATCGTTTTATTTCCCTTCGGATTGATGTCCTCTATAAATACTTTTACGCCCGGTTCCACAGTAACGAAGTATCCCAAGTGTATCACCTCATTTTTTTTAATGTATTTCCCCGTTAAGATATTCGCCCTAGGCAAGGTTAATGCCTAATTTCGGCGTCAAATTGGGTTAAGATAGTACGTAGAGATTTCTGAGGAATAGCTTGAGTGAAACAATTTCTTCAGATCATTGAGCTCAAGGGGTACGTTAGTGGAAAAACGGTTGCTTAGGCAGCCGTTTTTTTTATTTTTTCAACTAAAGGGCAGGTTAGTTCAATAGGACACGACATAAATTTGTTTAACCAGACATCTTCATTTAGAATAAAAGAAGAGATAAAAGGGAGTGTCGCAAATGGAATACCTATCAATTACGATATCACTTGTGTCCTTAGTTGTATGTTTAACTGTGTATAACAAAGTAAGTGCCATGGAAGCTCGTATCAAAACAATGCAGGTAAACGTTGACCAAATTGCCAAGTCTGAAGGTCTGCCCCCACATCTTGTTCAAAATGAGGTTCTCCAGCTCGTACGTAACGGCAAGGAAGTAGCAGCTGTTAAAAAAGCGAGAGAAGTGCTTGGTTTGTCACTATTAGAAGCGAAGCAATATGTGGATGCCCTAAAGGAATAGCTGCAACAATGCGTCCATTCAAATAATAGCCCAAAAAAGACTGTCGACAAGTCCATTCGATAGTTTTTTTTATGATATATTATCAAAAATTAAACAGGAGTATTAATATTGCTGTCGATGGTACCTTTGCGGTAATGGCTTTAAGCTATACCAGCTAATAGCTTGTCAAGATTACCAGTAAAATGAACTTAAGTCATG
>NZ_NFUX01000066.1:0-41295 GCF_002264385.1 Paenibacillus sp. VTT E-133280 | reverse complement strand
CGGTACAGTACAAACAGGATGTGGGATACTCAGAAGCTGGAGCGACGGGATATGGTGCACGCCTGCTCGCCGATTATGTTATGAAGCAAGTGCATCATTAACAACTGGAAGAGTGGGTGAAAGTTATGAGATTGGAAATCATCGCTACTTGTATGGATGATGCTCTAACGGCTGAGGCGAATGGCGCAGATCGTCTTGAGCTCATTACTGCCATTACGGAAGGTGGATTAACACCAGGAATAGGGTTGGTGGAGCAGGTAGTCAAATCGGTTAGCATTCCTGTCTTTGTTATGGTCCGTCCGCACAGTCGATCATTCATCTATTCCACGAATGATATTTTGACTATGGCTGCAGAGATCAGGCAGATTGCAGCCAGTGGTGCTTCGGGAGTTGTTCTAGGCGCATTAACACCGGAAAAAAAGATTGATGAGCATGCGCTTGAAATATTATTGCCGTTGACAGATGGCTTACAAGTAACCTTCCATCGTGCTTTTGACGAGCTGGAGGACCAAATTGCAGGTTATCGGACGCTTTGTAATTACCCGCAAATCACTCGTATTCTTACCTCTGCTGGACCAGGTCCGGCACCTGATGCCATTCCCGCTATGCGTAGGCTAGTAGAGGAATCAAGAGGTAGTTCGATAAGTATATTGGCTGGAAGTGGTTTGAAGCCAGAAGGTATTACATCTTTTATTCAACAGACTGGAGTCACAGAAGTACATTTTGGATCGGCTGTTCGTCATGGCAAAGACGCTTTGTCGCCAATCGATCCAGCAGCCCTGCGGGCGTTAGCTAAGAATATTCATTCGAACGGCTAATAATAGATAGTGAAAAGGTGAATGGTTATGCATAAGGCTGAGAGCTATGTAGTAGGAATTGATTTAGGTGGAACAAAAATTGCCGCAGCATTATTCGATTCAAAGGGTACTGTGTTGAATCGGGAATTAATGGAGACAGCTGGCGCGCGCACCGCTGAAGAGGTGGTGCAGCGAATGATCGGAATGATCCGCTCTGTATCCGAAGGCCGACCGCTGATTGGGGTCGGACTGGCTTCTCCTGGAGCTGTGAACAGCCAGGATGGAATCGTAATTCACGGTACCAATCTTCCTGAATGGGATAATGTTCCACTGAAACATTGGATGGAGTCAGAACTTGACATAGAAGTGAAAGTGGTAAACGATGCGAACGCTGCGGCATGGGGCGAGTATGTAAGAGGAGCTGGCAAAGGCTCGAACAACATGGTGTATGTTACCTTCAGCACAGGAATTGGAGCTGGAATTGTCATGGATGGTGAGCTACTGCTCGGAACGAACTCATTTGCAGGAGAACTCGGTCATAATATTATTGACCCGAACGGAACGGAATGCAGCTGTGGAAGATATGGATGCTGGGAAGTATTTGCTTCGGGTACAGCGATTCGGGACATGGCACTGCGGAGTATGGAGAGCAGAACGTCGATGATTACAGAGCTGGCTAGTAGAAGTGGTGAAAAGATTAATTCTCGACATGTCTTTGAAGCGATGGCACTAAAAGATCCGCTGGCTGTCGAGGTGATTGAGCGAACGATTCATTATATGGCGATTGGATTAGCTAACGCGGTACATACGTTTAATCCTGATCGCATTGTAATCGGTGGAGGCGTAAGCAAAGCTGGTGCACTACTGTTTCCGGCGCTGAGAGAGAAAACAGAAGAACTTGTCATGAAGCCGTATAAAGGAACTTATACTATTGAATCAGCAGGTCTGAGGGATGATGTAGGTCTTATAGGCGCTGCGGCATTATTTCATACCGTCTAGACTATCTGAACTATTTATCAAAGCTAGCAAAAACGGAGGGGTTGAAGAGGTGGGTACAAGAGAAGAAAGAACGAGATGGTTCTTGCAGGATAGATTCGGTATGTTCATTCATTGGGGATTATATTCCATTCCAGCACGAGGTGAGTGGATACGTGGAAACGAGCGAATGAGTAGAGAACATTATATGACGTATTTCAATGAATTTGACGCATCTCGATATGACCCGAAGAAATGGGCCAGCGCAGCAAAAGCAGCAGGGCAGAAGTATGCGGTCCTTACGACCAAGCATCACGACGGATTCTGCTTGTTTGATAGCAAGCTGACAGATTTTAAAGCGACTAACACGCCTGCTGGACATGATCTCGTTCGAGAATATGTAGACGCTTTCCGGGCTGAAGGTATTGCTGTAGGTCTGTATTACTCTATTATTGATTGGCATCATGATGATTACCCTGGATATGGCGATAAAGCTCATCCGGATCGGGACAATGAAGCGGCTAAAGACAAGCCGATTGATTTTGATCAATACTTGGAGTATATGCATGGGCAAGTGAAGGAACTGTTGACGAATTATGGAAAAATCGACATCATGTGGTTTGACTTCTCCTACGACAATATGACCGGAGAGAAATGGAAAGCAACGGAGTTAATCCGTATGATTCGCTCTATCCAGCCGGATATTATTATCGACAATCGTTTAGGTGGGAATATCCGCGCGGCCGAGCCAGAAGAATATGCTGGAGATTTCTTTTCTCCAGAGCAGATCATTCCTCCCGGTGGGATTGTTGACGTGAATGGCCAATCCGTTCCATGGGAAGCATGCATTACGCTTAATGATAACTGGGGCTATCATTCCGAAGATAAAAATTATAAATCCACCCAGCAGATCATTCGCTCAATGGTCGAATGTATCAGTAAGAATGGTAATCTCCTCCTTAATGTTGGACCTGATGCTAAAGGTGAAATGACACGGGAATCACTTGTCATCCTTGATGAAGTGGGCGAGTGGATGCGCCTGAATGGTGATAGTATTTATGGCTGCGGCAGCTCATTGCTTGCTAAGCCAGAGTGGGGTCGTTATACGCAAAAGGGCAACAAGTTGTATGCGCACGTCTACGACCGTGGAATTGGCCCGATCTATTTCCAAGGCTTGAAAGGGAAGATTAAAAAGGCTAGATTACTACGTGATGGTACCGAATTAAAGGTGGAGGTGCCGTGGATGGCTGAGGAATATTCGGATGTTGACGGCGGAGCGTTTATTACATTAAAAGGGGCTAAGCTTCCCGACGAGATGGATACGGTTGTTGAGCTTGAACTTTTTGTATAGTTGTTATTCACTATTATATCTCTTATGAGAACAGATCCTAGGGATTCACCTTAGGATCTGTTTATTTTGTTGAAAATATCAGAGGCGGGCCTTGCGGAAGCCTTCATATATATTGAGGACCGCAATTAAAATCAAGACTGCTATTCCTCCACCTACTAGCCCCGTTTCAAACTGGTTAGCTGTAGTAGTTAATAAATTAGACATGTAGTTAATGAATTCTTGGTTAAATACATTCGGATTAATAAGGATAATAGCGAATACAATAAGTACTAAAAGCTCGAGGGCCGTATTACATAATGCTAATTCTCTAGTCCATTGTCTCTTGATTAATTTATATATAGTTAATGCGACTTCTAATCCGATCACAATAAGAATAATAGGCCAATAATCAAGTAACACATGCTGATTAAAAGCTGGGGCTACGAAGTTAAGTGCGCCTTCACCGCCTCTATAGACTCTGATCAGGTGTTCAGCATTAAAATAAACAGTAGCCCAAATGGCAGTCCAAAGTAAACTTCCGAACACTTCGAAGCTTGTAATTGCTTTTTTCTTATGGACAAGCGCGATATCCTTCAAATCATCAGGAGTCCATTTCCTTAATTTTGTAGTAAGTGGATGACCTTCCTTTCCTTTATCCGCCCGTTCGATAATAGCGAACACAACAGTTATCCAAAAAAAGACTTGGATTCCTACTTCAAGGAAGGTTCCAATTCCTGTACTTATAACTGCAGTAACAATATCCGAAACTGTTTTATCGCCGTTATAGCCAATCAAGTAATCAGCAACCAGAGCGATTAAAGAAACAACTACAGCGATGGGTATAATCATTTTTAATAACGTAACATATAAATCGAAATAGCGTGGGCCGATGAGATACATGGGCTGATCGCGGTACTCACTAGCTAAAATAGCTGGATTGCCCAATTTTGCAAGGACGGCTTTTACCTCTTTTTCGTCATAATCATCCGGTAACATATCCTCGATGGTTGATCGTAATTCTAATGCGATGTCTTCCCGATTTTGTTCTGGTAACCTCCGAGTAACTTCATGAATGTAAATCTCAATCAGCTTCATGGTCATCCTCCCCTTGTAATAGGCCGTAAAGTTCTTTCGAATTCTTAAGCCATTCTTCCTTTAGCTGTAAAAAAATTTCTACGCCATAGTCACTTAGAACATAATACTTACGGGGTCTGCTCTCGGATGTGTCCCAGCTGCTCGTCACTAATTCCTGTTTCTCTAATCGGCGAAGTAATGGATATAGGGTGCTTTGATCGATGATGATGCTGGATTCCTCCAACAATTGAACGAGCGAATATCCATACTGGGGTGTTCGTAATTGACTTAAAACGGCTAGCGTTAACGTACCTCTCCTAAGCTCTGTGATTAAAGAATTTAATAAAGTACTCATTCACCCACCTCATTATATTTCTCGTTTAAACGCTATTCGTCCTTGAAAGGAGGCCGAAGACGTTTATATTTACTGTGTATCATACAGTATGTGTTTTATACTATGTATCATACACTATTGTTGTTCCAACATCAATTGAATAAAATAATCTCCTAAGAAATAAATAAGAAAAAATTATATTTGAGTGAAATACTCTAATTAAAGGAGGTTGTGAAATGATTTCATTCTATAGTGATATCCCGAATGCTTCTACATGGGAGGTGGGTATTTTAATAACAATGTCCCGGACTTGTTCTTCAGAATGATGGCTCTATCTATTGCTAGCAACCAGCTGTCAAGCATTCATTGGGCGATTCCATTTGGGGAAGAAGAAGTTGCTAATATGCTGAGCCGAGCGGAGAGTGTTCTGGAGTGGTATGATGATGATCAAACCTATATTCCGAAGTGGTATTTGGCAAGCGTGTAGGATTCCTACTGAGCTTGACTCCTTATCAGTTTACTAGTATACTCATATTAACCAATCAAATAACACCTAAAATAAACAAACGATGGACGTGACCAAATGAGAAGCAATGGATTCACTGAAGATAACCAATTAAGCTTATTGATCTGGTTGCGGCTGGTTAGGGTATATGAGAATAGTAACGATCTTTCCAATGAATTCTTGAAGCAATTTAACTTAACCGTTAATCAATTTGATACCTTGGTACAAATATTATTACACCAGCCTGTAACACAGATGGAAATTGCCGAGCATCTAACCATTACTAAAGGTGGGGTATCCCATATGCTTGGCAGATTAGAGAAGGAAGGATGGATTGAACGCAAACAGGATTGGAAAGTGAAGTACATTACTTTAACGGAAAAGGGCCAAACACTTATTGAGAAGGTACTGCCCTTACAATCGGATTTCCAAGCCTCGTTATTCGATCCACTGACAGATGATGAGAAGAAAGTGTTTTACAGCATGCTTAAAAAGATTCATCGCCATAGCCAAGATGAGAATCGACTCCCGCGAGGTGTTCAGTAGTGACGCAAAAGCTTTATTGATAATAAAGCTTACTTTTTTCTTCGTCAGTATACTAGTAAACTAAAATACAACATTTATTTAGGAGGCTATTATAATGAAACAACAACTAATAAACGGACAACATCATGTATCGATGATTACTAAAAACGCTAAACAAAACTTATGGTTTTATACAGAGGTACTGGGACTGAGACTTGTAAAGAAAACGGTCAATCAAGATGATCCATCCATGTACCATCTATTTTATGGAAATCGTAATGGCGCCCCTGGCACTGAGGTATCTTTCTTTGAAATGCCAAATGCAGGTCAGACCCGCAAAGGGACGAACAGTATTAGCTCTTTCTCCCTTCTTGTCCCTAGCGATGAAGCCTTGTCGTATTGGGCTAGTCGATTAGATTCTTTTGAAGTTCTTCATGAAGCGATTGTAAGTATCGGGGAACATAAGTCGCTTACTTTTTATGATAGAGATGAATTGACGATCCATTTAGTATCGGCTGAAAAAGATAACGGTATCGAGTTAGTTGAGCCGTGGATTACAGAAGACATCCCTCCAAAGTATGCCATCGTTGGGTTAGGTCCTGTTGTATTGACTGTACGTGAGACTAGCCGCACAAAGGCGGTTTTGGAAGATATCTTGGGCTATACAAAAGTTCGGACAGTACCCTCCATGGGGGATTCGAAAGTGATGGTAGATATATATGAAACAGGGAAGGGTGGTTTATACACCGAGATCCACGTCAAAGAAGTAAATGATAAAGACCGGGAGAGACCAGGGAAAGGCAGCATCCATCATGTGGCTATAAGAGTGAAGGATGTCGAAGAACTAACCGAATGGGCCTCCAAGATCACTGCTGCAGGCTTTAAAAATACAGGGGTCATTAATCGTTATTACTTCCATTCCTTGTATTTTCGGGATCCGAACCATATTCTTTTTGAGCTTGCTACAGATGGCCCAGGATTTGAGATTGATGAAACTTTTGACGCGCTAGGAGAGAATTTGACCTTACCTTCCTTTCTGGAAGAACGTCGTGAAGAGATTGAATCGAAGCTTCCTCCTATCCAATGAACCTAATATAACCATGAAAAGAGGACATAATCATGATGGAACAATATAGAGTCGATGAGAATAAAGGGTTGGAGCTAGGTTTATACACATTAGGTGATCACACCACAGATGCCTTAACAGGAAGCAGCGTTTTTCTTTTAAAAAGAAGGGCACTGTTAGCCTGTATATGACTATCTATTGCACATTATGCAATGGAATGGAGTTCATATTCTAGATAAATCTCGTAAATCAATAGAATCAATAATAATATCGACATAGACATGAGCAAGAACTTATCCATTTTGTTAAATATCTGGAAGTATATTATTTGAGGATTCATTTCTGAAAAGGGGGAGTAGTGTGACGAATAGCCTTATTGCAAATAGCAGGTTATATAGTCAAATGATTGCAGGCTCTTTACATCACACACCAGAGCAGGTCGTGAAGAAAATGGGGGCTATGCAAGCGCAAGACTACATGCAGGCGGTTTGGGCCATCGGACTACGTTCTCCTGCTGCGAAATTAGCTGATATAGAGCGTGCAATCGCTGACCGTAAAATTATTCTTACTTGGACGCTGCGGGGTACGCTTCATTTCATCCCAGCAGAAGATGTAAAGTGGATGCTACAGCTCACTGCACCGCGTTTAGCATCACAAACGAAGCGGCGAATGGCTGAGCTTGGACTTGATGATCAAACACTGGAGCGCTGTAGAAAAATTATAGTGGAAGCTTTAAAGGGCGGGAAGCAAAGGGATCGTTCGGCCCTACTTCAGTTAATAGAAGAAGAAGGCATCCATACAGGGAATCAGCGGGGTTATCATATGCTCTGGAATAGTGCCTATCAAGGACTGATTTGTTTTGGTCCTATGAATGGTAAACAGCAAACGATTGTATTGTTAGAGGAATGGGTGCCAGATTGCCGAGAACTATCTTATGAGAAATCGTTGCAAGAACTCGCCTTGCGGTATTTTACAGCCCGTGGATGGGCGACCGTTCAGGACTTTGCTTGGTGGGCAGGCATAACCCTTACAGATGCTAGACGAGGATTAGAAACTGTGAAAAATGACCTTCAATCGGCGGATATAAATGGCAGGGAGTATTGGATGTCTACCGATCAACTAGCTCGTGCGGATGAAGACTCCACGGGTGTCTATTTACTTCCGGGTTATGATGAGTACATTCTTGGTTATAAAGACCGGAGTGCTGTACTTGAGCCTGAGACGGCTCCTTTAATTGTCCCTGGAAACAATGGTGTTTTCCTGCCGATGGTTGTTGTAGGTGGCCAAGTTATGGGTACATGGAAACGTACGATTAAGAAAAAAGGAATAGAAATGGTCATTCATCCTTTTGGAGAGCTCAGGAAGGCTGAAGAAGCAGTGTTTAAAGCTGCTGAAAAATATGCTGCATTTATCGGGCTGCCGATCCTCAATCTTAGCGTGAAACGGACTACATAATCATTATTTGCCCATAAAAGCTCATTTTTTAGGTTATCGGACTCCAATGCACTTATATCGTTCCAAGAGGCTCATTTTTGTATTGTTTCGATTAGCTCTGTATAATAACGGAACCCGCCAGGCGTCACCTGCCGGGTTTGCTACCCCAATTACATGATCAAAAAGACTAACCAGAAAAGTCTGGCTAGTCTTTTATTCTGCTGATTTTTATTTTTTTACTTTTATGCCCATGGCTTGCGCAACCTTAGTGAATACTTCAGTGTTTTCGTATACTCCTGTAAACAACTGAGCGTTTTTGCCCATGGCCGTAATTGGAATATCCACTGCTGTATGACCTGAAGTCGTCCAGTCTACAACGAAATTCTGTTTGGAGTTAGCGATGGCAAACGGACCATCTTCTTTGGAAATGCCATCACCTGATTCATCTTCAGCGTCTACGGCTTCAATAGAGAATCCACCTGTTTCATGGTCGGCGAGAACAAGGACAAGGGTATCCGGATTCTTTTTAGCAAAATCTTTGGCAACCTGCACGGACTTATCTAACTCTTGCCCCGCTTTAATCGTCATCTTGGCATTGTTTTGGTGTGCAAATTCGTCGGTACCCTCTTCTTCAACCATCAGGAAAAATCCGTTTTTATTTGCTGCAAGCGTGTCTATCGCTTTTTTTGTCATTTCAGGCAGGGATACAACCGGGTTGTAGATATCTCCTTCACCCTCTGGCTTCTGCTGGAACATTTCCTCATTTGCAAATAATCCGAGAAGCTTGCCGTTTTTCGCCTTTTGCATATCTGTTTTATTCGTTACGTAGGAGTATCCAAGCTGCTTAGCTTTGTCTACAAGGTTACCTTGCGTACCTTTGCTTTTCTCTGAAGGATCTTCAGCTGGCTCATCTGCGAACTTACCTGGATTCCCAGCAGGATACCAGAAGTCTTCGCCTCCACCGAGAAGAACGTCAACTTTGCTCTTGGTCAGAAGCTGCAGAGCGATGTCACTTTGTTTGGAGCGATCTTCGACATGTGCACCGAAGGCAGCGCCTGTAGCATCAGTAATTTGGCTGGTAGTTACAACGCCTGTAGATTTCCCTGCTGATTTTGCATATTCCATAATGGTTTGGACGGACTTTTTATCTGCATCCATCCCGATGGCTCCGTTATAAGTCTTGACTCCGCTGGCATAGGCTGTGGCTGAAGCAGCTGAATCTGTAACAGGGACAGTGGAGCTTGTATGAATTAGTCCAGCATATGGCATAGAATCCATCGCTAGATTACCTTTTTCACCTACTGTAGCTAGGCGGATGGCATTGCGCTGGGCAGTACCCATTCCGTCACCGACAAACAGAATCACATTTCTTGTGTTAGATGAAGCTGCATTGGCCTGATTTGGTGCTTGTGTAGTGACTACGTTGGAAACGAAGAGAGCAGTTGCTGCAGTGGCTACAATTGCCGTCTTCACGCCGTACTTTTTCGGTGATTTCATAATTTCCCTCCTAATGTATGTCTACAACCTCATACTATAGTAATTACATTAAGAGAATGTTTTCGGATATTGTAAAAAATGTAAATTGTAGCGTGCTTGAAAGCATAGGATTTACAGTAGGTAAGATTTCAAAATAAAATATATCTAGGTGTATTATTACAATATTGAATATATTCATTTCCAAATACAGATTTTAAATGCTGCTCTTCCTGAAGAATAAGTAAATGAATGGCTATAATGTTAAGAAAGAATATAATTAGTGTTAATGAATTTGGATACATAAGATACAATCCAAGAAACATGAGATCAAAACCGAGAAATGCGGCATTTCTACTAAATTTATATATACCGTGCGTGATGAGCTTTGTTACAGTAGACTTATCAATCCCAACTCTCCACGAAGTACGCATGGCAATCATTGCTTGTATGAAAATGGAACATCCGAGCGTTACTACACCAACACCGATAAAGTGAATCACCGGATGATTAAAATGTTCTCCTACTAGTGTAACTATGTATGACTCCGCTAAGGAAAACGTAAACCACGCTGCTCCCCACACAAAAGTAGTAGTCTTAACGAACAGCTCGGTATAATGGATTATAGATCGTTTTTTTCCTTTAGCTAATACGTTTCCTTTAATATGATTCTTCTTGTAAAGTATAACGAGCTTCAAAAGGTAAGATATAAGGAATATGGAGAAAAGAATTAGGGATAGGATATTTTTTAGATTACTCATTGGAATTACCTCCTCACTAATACATATGAATGATTGCTCATGTGTTTACTTATATCTTATTTCCTGATGCTGTGCATGTCAACTAATAGGAGGATAATGTGAAAACGTCAACGTATAAAAGATGGTGGCTAGGGGTCCTGTTTATAGCGCTTGTTGCATTAGTAAGTACTGGAATCGGAATGCTGGTCAAGCCATCGGGGGTGTCAACATATATTTCAAAAGAGTATAAGGTCACTTTGAAGTATCCCTCCGAGTGGGTAGTGAATCCAGAATATGATGAGAGGTATCAGGGGCACGACGGATTTTTTCAATTATCCGCTATTTCTGGAGAGGGGGTATCCATCGATGAAGTAGCAAACATGGATGCATTTCATCAACTGAAGCCTTATGGCTCCGATCCACAAATTATTGAACTGACACTAGAGGGGCTAAAAGCGGAAGAGAAAGCACGATTGATTGTGCCTTCTGCTGATCAGCAAGAGGAATGGAATCATCAGGCTGCTATTATTTTGAAATATCCAGAAGCGGTAAAAATAGGAGATTCCTTCTACAATTATTTTATTTTATGGGCGGATATAAAACATGTGGAGGACATAGGTCAGACTGTTCGATTTACTGAAAAACCGTAAAGTGTTTGCGCACGAAGAAAGTCTGCTGGCTGAATTACCGGTATTTCTAGGAAATATTCCAACTGCCATTTTTGTGTTTTTTGAGCTTGACGACTCGTGGGATGATCCCATGGCGGGTACACTCGTAGTGCTCTTTTGCCACCGTCACCTTTATTGGATAATATATCTTGTTTACCTAGCACAGCTTTTGGAAATACAAATTGACCAAAGTGATTCTCATTGCGTGTACTTATAACGAAGAGATCAGCAGTATCTGATATATCATAGGGCTGGATGGGGCCATCTCCAATTCTCTCCCATAACGTGACAAACTGCCCGATCTTTGTAGGTGTGATTTTTGCAACACGAAATCTAATGGATAGTGCGTTTAAATTAAATATATACGCCCCATAATCAGCATTGTGTGGTTCATGAATGAGGTCAGGGCAATCAAGATTGCACGGGTTATATACAAGCTCTTGGGTAGCGAGCAGATCACTATGAATGATACTTGAACCGCTTTGATTCTTAAATTTCATCTGTTCAAATCTCCCGGTTGAGTTCCTTAGAAACTCCTAATGTTCTTTATCTTAATGCAAGAATAGGGAGTTCACAACCGTGAACAGAGCAGCTTTCCCTTGAGACTGGAGGTAGTCGTATGGAATCCATACATAAATTAATTGAAATTTTTAAGCTGAGTGTTCTGAATATAGAGTCTGTTCCTGATTCGTTCAGTTCTGAAGTGTATAAACTTACTCTTTTTAACCTAGACAACGTATACGTGAAAATTCCATACAACAGGGATAAACTAGTTCGTGAATTTGAGATGCTTGAAAGACTAAAGGGTGTTATACCCGTTCCAAAAGTATTGGATTTCTGGGACGGTGATGATAGGAGTGTCGGTGCATTGCTTCTCTCCGCTATAGATGGGGGGCCTTGTACGAGTAACCTTGATCAGAGTCTGGCGTTTCAAATCGGTAATTATCATGCCATGCTTCATGAAGTTTCCATGCCAGCGTATGGATGTTATGGATCCGATGGTTTTCAGACAGTAGAGAACAATAGCTGGAGATTATACCTGAAAAATAATTTTGAAAAGTGGAAAGAACCTTGTAAGGAGGTCCTTCATCCTGATTTATTTGAGAAATGTATTACTCACTTTGATAGCGTATATTCGGCGTTACCTGAACCGGATGGGCCTAGTGTTGTTCATATGGATTTTCGACCAGGCAATATATTAATAAAAGATAATCGAGTCGTTGGTATAATTGATTACGAGAGCGCTCGTGGTGGTTCCACTGGAATTGATTTCACAAAAATAAACCGATACGTCTGGGAAGTGAACCCGCTAACACGGCTCCCTTATGTGCAAGGCTACGAATCGGTTCGTCCTTTACTTGATCTGGAAGCTATAATACCGTTTTATAGTTTTTATGATGCTTTTAGTGCGGTAGTTTGGTGTAAAACCAGAGGGATCGAGAACAATAAGGCCTTTCTTCAGGAAAGTATAGAGGTATTGCAAAGATCTACAGAAGGAATAAATGGATGGGGGAAAATATGAAATTACTTTATTGAATAATACTAACCATAGTTAGGCTAGACTTGGAATGTTCAGAAGTGGTTATGACGAAAGTGTTTGAATTTCAAGGAAAAGAAAAGTAAATAAATAGAAGTGAAATGTTTAATCGTATGGGGGAGTATAAGCTTTGGAAATAAAGAATAAACAAGTCGAACAACGGTATTGCCCTTTATGTAAAGAATTAAATCATTGTGGTGCTAATAATGGTGATTGTTGGTGTTTTCATACGGAAATTCCTGCAGAACTACTAGAAAGGGTACCTTTGGAACTGAGTGGTAAAGCCTGTATCTGTCAAAGCTGTGTAGAGGCGTTTAAAAAACATTAGACAGAAATTTAACTAACTCAAGACGAAAACAGTAATTATATTGTGTATACTTAAATAGTAATATAAAAAAACATATGGGGGAAACAGATGAGAAAGCCTATAATTGCAGTTGATATGGATGACACGATATGCCATCTAGTCAAACGAGCTATATACCATAACAACAATGATTTCCCCACTCATGTACTGAAGTACGAGGAGATGCTTGATTGGAATACGGATCATTTACGTCATCCAGATTGTACACAAGATGTATTCTATGGGCGGCCTGGTTTATATGAGGAGCTTGAATTATTCGACGAGCATGTTGTAGGTGAAATGGAGAAGCTACACAATGCATATGATGTTATTATTGTTACCGCGGCCCAGCCCAATGCAGTTGTTGAAAAATGGAACTGGCTGCAGAAGCATATGCCGTTTATTCCCATTGAAAATTTCTTCCCTTGCAAACGAAAGAATCTTATTAATTATGATCTTCTGATCGATGACGGGGTTCACAACTTGGTTCCTGCCTTACAGGACGGAAAGAAAGTACTCTGTATTCCGCATCCATGGAATTTGAGAGCCCGTGAACAATATGGATTTCCATTATTGACCTCCTGGGAAGGTGCGAAAGAGAAGATTGATCAGATGTTTGAAAATTCAAGAGACTAACTGATTTGAGGAGAGTTGCTCACATAGGGCAATTCTCTTTTTTTATGCTTTTTAGATTTTTTTACCTATTTTTACGTAACTACTTCATCTGTCGTAGTAATTATGGTATACTGCAACTACTACGACAGATGAAGTAATCATAGGGGGTACCATTTTTGATCAGCAGTGATGTTATACGTGGTTACAACGATACGATGATCCTCTACATGCTGCTGGATGGGGAATCCTACGGGTACGAGATTTCCAAGAATATCAGGCAGCTGACTCAGGAGAAGTATGTCATGAAGGAGACAACGCTGTATTCCGCCTTTACCCGGCTGGAGAAGAACGGATACATTGAATCCTTTTATCTGGATGAGAGTCTTGGCAAGCGGCGCACATATTACCGGATTACCCCGCTGGGTCTCGCCTATTACCGAGAAAAATGTGAGGAATGGAAGATTACGCAGGAAGTTGTAAACCAATTTATCAAGGAGTGGTGATAGTGCATGGAGACGATCATAGTATATCTGGATAATATGTTTGCTAGTCTGCCAAAGACTTCGGAACTGGAGCATTTGAAGCAGGAGCTGCTGTCCGGGATGGAAGATAAGTACCTGGAGCTGAAGCGGGAGGGCAAGTCTGAGAATGAGGCGATCGGTATCGTTATTTCGGAATTCGGAAATATTGAGGAGCTGACTGCTGAGCTAGGCATCCATCCAGCCGGACAGGAAAAGACTGTGCCCATACTTGGTGAAGAAGAGGTTTATGCTTATGCGGCTGCCAAACGTAGCTCTGGATTATGGACCGGTCTCGGTGTTTTTCTCTGCGCATGCGGGGTGGCGCTATTGATTACTCTTAGTACATTGTTTGAAAATAATGCTGATATGGCTGATAAAGGTTCGATGCTGGGGATGGTCGGAATGTTCGTGCTGGTCGCTGTGGCCGTTGGGATGTTCATTCATAGCGGCATGAAACTCGAGCGCTTCGAAAGTCTAGAGCAAGGCTTTCAGCTACCTTATGCGCTCAAAACGGCGCTTCAGCGCAGTCAAGCCCTTTATGCTCCGACTTATCGCCTGGCTTTGATTGTGGGCGTCTGTCTTTGTGTGCTGTCACCTACCTTTATCTTCGCAACTTCGTATGTCAACGATGACTATGCTCCATATGGAGTTGCTGCTTTTCTGTTTATTGCGGCTGTGGCGGTGTTTCTGTTCATTTATTACGGGAATATTCAGGGAACATATACGAAATTGCTGGAGGAGCCGAACATCGCTGCAGAGAAGCAGGAAGAGAACCGATTTGTTGGAGTTGTTGGGGCTGTGTTGTGGCCGTTGGCGACGGCGATTTTCCTGTTTACGGGCTTTGTCTATGGGCGCTGGGACGTTAACTGGGCTGTATTCCCAATTGCTGGAATCCTGTCCGGCATGTTCAGCAATGTGTATCATATTCTAAAGCGCAAAAATGTCTCCTGATTATGCTGACTGCACATTAAGGTAACCTCATCCTTTGGAGGTTACTTTTTTTCTTTTGTCCAATTTGCTGGGATATCATTGACATGATGTATTAAATGTATTTAAATGG
Organism: Paenibacillus sp. VTT E-133280; assembly: GCF_002264385.1. Classification (NCBI taxonomy): domain Bacteria; kingdom Bacillati; phylum Bacillota; class Bacilli; order Caryophanales; family Paenibacillaceae; genus Paenibacillus; species Paenibacillus sp. VTT E-133280. The sequence continues at coordinate 26,295 of NZ_NFUX01000066.1, read as the reverse complement.
AATAGACCGACGGTCGGTCTATAAAAAGGAGGACTCAGAATAAATGAGAATTTCCAAAGAAGCAGAAGAACGCAGAAATGAAATATTAGATAAGGCAGAAATGCTCTTTTTTACGAAAGGTTATGCGGGAACTACAGTGAACGACATCTTGCAGGAAATCGGGATTGCCAAGGGCACGTTCTACTATTATTTCAAGTCGAAGGAGGAGGTTATGGAAGCAGTAGTCACACGATTCATCGATGCTGGAGTGGACGTTGCGAAGATCATTGCTGCTGATTCAAAGCTCTCCGTACATGAAAAGCTACTACAAATCATAATGGCGCAGAAACCTGATTCGGAGAGAAAGGGTCACATGATTGAACAGTTTCATCAAGCTGAGAATGCACTAATCCATCAGAAAAGCTTGGCTGAAACGATTTTGAAGCTGACCCCTGTGTTGACAGAGGTGATTGAGCAGGGAATCGAGGAGAGCTTGTTCCACTGTCCTTATCCTAAAGAAACGATGGAATTTCTGTTGGTCGCCTCACAATTTTTAATGGATGAAGGGATTTTTAAGTGGCAACCGGAAGAGATCATTCTCAAAATTCAGAGCTTTATTTATATTATGGAGACTACGTTAGGAGCTGAAAAGGGAAGCTTTTCCTACGTAGTGCAAATGTTTGAGTAAGGTCCGAGCAGGGAGGATGAATGAGATGCAGGGGAGAGATCGGCAATGCTGCTACAAATTGTGAAAAAAGATTTTCAAAGAAATAAAATCATAACGATTGTTTTATTTATTTTTATGATGTTATCGGCGTTGCTTGCTGCTTGTGCTTCTCAAGTCATTATGGAATTGTACGGTTCTTTAAGTCATCTGCTGGATAAATCAAAAGCTCCCCATTTTGTTCAAATGCATGCTGGTCCAATAGATCACGCAGCTATTCAAAAATTCGCCGCTACAAATTCACTTGTTAAGAATCAACAGACCGTAGAAATGCTAAGGATAGATGGCTCGAAGATTGTCTTGGGGAACAGCAATAAGTCGGAAGAGAACAGCGTAATGGATATAGGTTTTGTTAAGCAGAACCCCTCATTTGATTTGCTGCTGAATTTAGAGAATCAAGTGATTAAGGTATCTGAAGGAGAAATCGCAGTTCCTATTTATTATATGAAGCAGAATGATCTGAACATAGGTGATCAGGTTACCCTTTCCAATGGACAGTTAGATCAAAAATTTATTGTTACGGATTTTGTTCGAGACATCCAAATGAATCCAGCTATTGTTAGCTCTAAGCGCTTTGTCGTAAATGACACGGATTATAATGTACTTAAGAAGAACCATGGAGAAGTTGAGTACCTAATTGAATTTCAAATCACCGATTTAAGTAGACTTAGCGAGTTCCGGAATACCTATCAATCCTCAGATATGCCCGGTAAAGGACCCATGATAGACTATCCTTTGTTTAAGACGCTGAATGCGCTGACAGATGGGATTATTGCAGTTGTCATTATTTTAGTAAGTATCCTTCTTATGATTATTGCCACCTTATGTTTAAGGTTTACGATGATCGCGACCTTAGAGGAGGATTATAGAGAGATTGGCGTCATGAAAGCCATTGGGATCTCGCAGCGAGATATTAGAAGGATCTATTTGGCAAAATATATGGTGATGGCAGCAAGCGCTTCACTGCTCGGATATTTATTATCTTTGGGTGTGGTGCGATTGTTTACAGCGAATATCACATTGTACTTGGGGACTGCTCCGAAAACGATCCTTCAGCCTATTGTTCCAGTCTTAGCGGTCGGTTTGATTTTCGGCATGATTGTGTTCTTTTGCAGCGTTATTCTTAGAAGGTTTAATCGTATAACCGTAGTAGAGGCTTTAAGGTCAGGGAGTGTGGGAGAGTTGAAAGGCAATAAAAGAAGAATAGTGCTGAGTAAGCGCAGGCATATAAATGTGAATGTTTTTCTTGGCCTAAAGGATGTTTATGGACGCTTCACCATGTTCGGATTGTTATTCTTCGTATTTGTGATCTGTCTGTTTATCATTCTTGTGCCAGTAAATATATTGAATACCCTTCAGTCCCCTCGGTTTATTTCTTATATGGGTGTAGGTCAAAGTGACATGAGAATAGATTTGCAGCCATCTGATCAAATAGAGAAGCGATTTAATGAACTGATTACGACGCTAAATAAGGACTCCGATATAGCTAAATTCTCACCATTAATTACTTCTCGATTTAAAGTGCTCGGCAGCGATGGCGTATGGGAGAATATCAATGTTGAAACAGGAGATTTCTCTATTTTTCCGCTCACCTATGTTAACGGAGGAACCCCTGAAAGTAGGGAAGAGATTGCCCTTTCTGATTTGAATGCCAAGGAATGGAATAAAAGGGTAGGGGATAGCGTTCTTTTGGAGGTTGACGGCACTTCGAAAAAATTGAAGGTTAGCGGGATCTACCAAGATATAACGAATGGAGGCCGAACTGCAAAAGCCCGATTACCTTATGACCCGAAGTCCGTGCTATGGTATATCGTAGCTTTAGATGTGAATCCGAATGTTTCCGTTCAGGAGAAAATGGATCAATATGCAAAGTTATTTTATCCAGCCAAAGTTACTCATCTAGAAAGTTATTTATCTCAGACGCTTGGGAATACGATTCGCCAATTAAAGCTCGTCACTGGCTTATCCATTGCCATCTCGATATCAATTTCAGTATTAATTACTGCTTTATTTCTAAAAATGCTGCTAGCGAAGGACGTCTCGCAAATTGCAATTTTGAGAAGCATTGGCTTTACGTTAGAAGATATTCGAAAGCAATATCAGGTAAGGCTACTACTGGTTTCGGGCCTCGGAATCATTCTAGGAACCTTTGCAGCTAATACCATCGGTCAAAAATTCACTCAATTACTCGGATCTTTTATGGGAGCATCAAAAATACAGTTTGTAGTTAATCCGGTGGTAGCTTATTTTGTTCTCCCTCTTTTTTTCATGCTCATTGTAGCACTCACAACCGTAGTAAGCACGATATCGATGAAGAAATCCAATTTATCTAAACTGATTGTCGAATGAGGGTGAGGTGGTAGTATGTTCATATTAGAGACGAAGGGGTTAAATAAAACGTTTGTAACCGGGCAAGGAACCCCACAGACGGTATTAAAAGATGTTCATCTACAGGTATCAAAGGGTGAATTCGTAGCTTTAATGGGACCTTCTGGCTCAGGGAAATCAACCTTGCTCTATACGATCAGCGGTATGGATCAGGTGACTACAGGCAGTGTTGTTTTTAAAGGGCAAGAAATCAGCGGTCTTTCTGAGAGTGAATTAGCTGAACTTCGTCTACATCAAATGGGATTTATTTTTCAGCAGATGCATCTTTTAAAAAACCTGACGATTCGGGACAATATCATTTTATCCGCTTATCGAGCTAAAATCGTTAGTCGTAGAATCATCAATAACAGAGCCGCTGATCTAATGAAAAAAACCGGAATCTCCGCGCTAGCTGAACGGGATATTACACAAGTGTCGGGTGGACAACTGCAAAGAGCAGCAATCTGCAGGTCTATCATCAATGAGCCTGATATTCTCTTTGGTGATGAGCCAACAGGTGCACTGAACTCTAAAGCTGCTAGTGAAATTATGGATATCTTAATAGATATTAATCAGGCGGGTACAACGATTGTGCTGGCTACGCATGATGCGAAAGTCGCTGCTCAGGCAGAACGGGTTCTGTATATGCTGGATGGCAGCATAGCTGCTGAGCACTGGCTTGGAAAATTCAATCACATAAATGGGGACTTAAAAGAGCGGGAAGAGAAGTTGTCGACGTGGTTGTTTAAATTGGGATTCTGATTGTATAGGAAAGGGATATTGGTCAGGCTTTGAATCGGGAAGTGTAAGCAAAGATGCTTTTTGTACGCTTATTAAGGCATACCGCGATCATGGCGGCGGGGTGTAACTAAGTATATTAAAGGAGAACTTATATATGGTTGTAGTAAACGCTACTATGGAGGATATAAGAGGATGGCTGGACCTGGCGGCAGAGGTGGAGACCCTTTTTGGACCGATGGTAGAAGATCCCAATTTCACTCTAGCGTTAGAAAAAAATATCACTCGACAAAGCGCTTTTTGTGTACGAGAAAACAATGGTTCGCCAGGTTCAAGATTACTAGGAGCTGTGTTACTCTCTTCATCCAAAGCCCCTAATTACAAGATTGGGTGGTTATCTGTTTCAGCCATAGAGAGAAATAAAGGAGTCGCGACAGCCCTTCTTAACTATATTCTCGAAAGTATCGAAACCCCAGCAGAGATATTTGTTACTACATTTGGTGAGGATCATCCAGAGGGTCAACCTGCTAGAAGATTTTATCAGAAGTTTGGTTTTGTTCCTTTGCAGGATAAGGAACCGGAGGGTCCTGAAGGTGGCTCAAGGCAAAATTTTAAGCTGGAGATTACTCCCAAGGGTTCGTTATGAACAAAAAGATTGTTTTATCGACAATTTCATTGTTCTTCTTAGCGATTTCTTTCAGCCCATTGTTCAACTATATCCGTGAGTATATGATTTCAGATCAAATCAATCAGCGTTATGAGATCAACCATGCTGAAAAAGGATATAACACGTTAAACGTTCAAGAACTAACGGTTGATGATAAGCATATTAAGATTGAGGAAGAACATACAGGCAGGAAAGCAGAATTGACAATTTGGGATGAAGAGGAGAATGTCCCGCCTGGAGATATTGTGAAAGTTCAGTTTTTATTAAATGGTCAAAAAATCTCAACCCCTGATGAAATATGGTTGTCTAATCGGGAACGAGGAAGCAGATATTTCTCATGGATAGATATCCTTACTGTTGAGGATCGAATGACTGGCGAGAAAGAAATTAGTATAGTCCAAAGACTTACAGATGATAGTCAGCCGATGGAAAAGAGAAAATGGAAAATAATCACGATCTCACATGATGGCAGTATAGAAGAAAAGGTGCTGAGTTATGCTCAAAGAAGTAACAATCATCTAGGGGTGAAGCTGATCGAGTTCTCGGGTACATCACTTATGGGTATGGGCTACTATTCGGATATTACTAAAAGTTATCCAAGTGTATTTTTCCCTCTAATTTATCCATTTTTAACAGGTGTTGTGGGAATCTTCTTATTGATCATTATAGTTGTTCAATTACTGATCGAGCTTCATAATAGACGCGTTATTAGGGAAAACGGGCGATAACGGTCATAAGATATGTTCTAAAATTACTTATAATTACGAATCACCTTTAACTTGTTCAAGGTTAATAAAGCAAACAGTAGTAGCAGGACTCCGATGGAACCCATGACAGGGGCTGGACTGAAGTGATCGGACAGGAATGAAACAGCTGTAAGACCAAGTGAGGGTGCTACACTCATAATGGAGCCAAGTACACCGAAGACTCTACCTTGTATATCCTCTGAAACTTCCAGTCTGAGGATTGTATTTATCAGCAATGTACAGAATGAGAACATAAAGCCAATTAGAAGAATGATGGGAATGGCTAAGGTAGCAGTAGTGACGAACGATAATAGGAGGTACAGGGGACCCAGACACAGCAGTCCAGTCATGATAAAGAAGCCGCGATTCTTTAATTTGGAGCCGAGAAACAAGATCATGCTGGAACCAATCATATAACCTAGAGGAATGCAGGCTTCCATGAGTCCAAACTGAAAGGGACTAGAATTCCATACTTTGACGGCCATAACTTGCGTTAGCATCAGTGAAGGCATAAAGAACAAAGTGAGCGTAGGAAGCATTATGATTATTGCCCGGGCGAAGGGGTTTCTCCAAATATAACGAACGCCATCCGCAAGATCCTGTGTAAATTTTCTTTCTTCTTTAGGTCCGGTATTCACTCGGTTTGGGAGTGGAAGGGAGCGGACAGCAAGAACTAGTAGAAAGGAAACGAAAAATGTAGCTCCATCAAATAATATGGCATCTGCCGCTCCAAAACTCGCTACAAAAATACCTCCAGCGGAATACCCAATCGTCCGAAAGACATTCTCTGACAGGTTCAGAATCCCGACTGCTTTTTGTACATGTTCTTTTCCAACTACAGTGGTAATTGAAGCTTGATACGCAGGGGATTGGAATAATGCTGAGACTGTCGTAAGTCCCGTTAATATGGCCACGATAATGAATGATGTAGAAGACATGGAAATGGCTAAAGCAAGCGTAACTGCTAGACCGCAGCTTATCAAATCAGTGATTAACATAATGGTTCTGCGATTGATCCGATCTGCGAGTGTGCCTCCTATCGATCCGAGGAAAGAACTGAGCAATAAATTGATTATCGTAATAATGGCAATCATTTTAGCGCTTCCGGTGGTCTGAAGTACCCATAAACTTAAAGCAATGCTGTGAAAGGTATTTCCAAACAAGGAAATGGAATACGAGCTGAGTAGCAGCATAAATCTCCGGTTTCCCCAAAGAGTTGGATAGGATTGAGCAGTGGTGGATGCATGTTTTCCTAATACAGGATCTGTCATGGTAACTCTCCTCTCAACTTAAACGCTTAAGTGAATATCGAAAAAAAATTAATCAACAAAATAACGATTATTCTCTTGTTTGGAGTAGTCAGGACGATGTAATAACTCCTGCATTAGTTCAAAAGCAGTGGCTGATTTATCCCCAGTGAATATGAATTTCTGAACGTCTTCTCCAAGCATTTCTGGGCAATTACAGGTACATAGAACAGAAAGACGTGTGAATACCCCGGATTTTTCAACACAACTTCCGATAAACTCATTAATAACTATGGCCTCTTTGTAAATCCCCTCCGATAAAATTGTATTCAATTCCTCCATATTTTGAACTTTGAATATTGCTTTCTCAGGTAAAGGAAGACTGTCTTGGATAAAGTGAGTGAGCAGGGTGTTATTGAAGCTCTCCATAATTAAACAAACCTGTGAAAGATCCTCCGGCATTATCTTTTGTAGAGCTGAACGATAATTGTAAAGAACTTGCTTAAACAGCTTATCTTCAATCATGCTGTCGATCAAAATTAAGGGAATCCCTTCTACAAAATGCTTGGAAATCGAATAGAAGGATTCCTCGCGGACATCAATCAGAAAGACGGCTTCGAGTTTTCTTTCGACGATGATATCCAGTGAAGGATGGTCGGTACCAAGAGAGTATAACATCGTATGATATCCGGCATCCGTTAAACGCTGTTCCAAAGTACGGATAAATGTGAACTGGGCATAGAGTTTCCAAGGGGGCATATAAGCAGAATTATTGATAAGTATTCCTATTAATCCCGTTTTTTTATTAGCTAGCGAACGAGCTGCTAGGTTTGGAATGTAATGAAGCTCTTCAGCCAGTAACAGAATTTGATTGCGGGTTTTCTCAGGAATGGTTTGGTTATTGACGCGGTTCAGAACATAGCTCACAGTTGCAACGGAGACATTTGCTCGTAGCGCGATGTCCTTCATTGTAGTCTTTTTCACCAGTAAACTTCTCCCTTGCTGAGATATTTATTTCCAAATTTTATCACTAAAACTTGAGAAGAGTCAACGAGTGACTTTATACCAAGAAGAAAATGATTTATGTGTTCATTTTTATAATTTGGGTAAATAGATTTAAGAACCTAAATCAGTCAGCGAGAAGAGGTGTGACTCATGGGAACGAATTTTAAACGGGAAGCGGGAGAGTTGTGAAACCGCTTTAGATACTGACACAAATTTGTGAAATCATTCACTTAATTATTAAGAATTTTAATATATAATTAATTTATAATCAAAATTAGGGGGAAACGAAAATGAGACTATTTAAAATGATTTTAGTGGCTGGGGTTTCGGTAGCAGTATTGGCAGGTTGTGGAGCAAATGAGGATAAAGCAACCAATTCGGCGGCAACTACGGCTCCGGCTGCTGAGCAGACAGATGCTGTCACTACAGCATCGATTGTCAATCAAGCAGATGCATTTACTAAGGCTGTTAGCAAAGATGGAAACTGGATTGTTGCGATTCTAAATGATGTAACGATTCCAGAAGAGGTTGTTGTAGCTGGAGAATTCCATGATAAAGGCGCGGCTGATGGCGACATCTACCGTAAGATTGCCCTTTATTCGCAAGATGCTGATCACAAGATCACTGCTACTTATACACTAACCGTACCAAAGTTTACAGTACAAAGTGAGAATTTGAAAGTTGAAGGCGGAACGATTAAAGGCGATGTTTATGTAGAAGCGAAAGGTTTTACTCTACCTGAAACCGCAACGATTGATGGTAATCTTTACTTCACAAGTGAGGATCTGAAAGCATCTGCAAAGATTGATGGAAAAGTGACTGGAACAACAGAAGTTAAATAATTTCGTAATTAACTTATACAGTAGAAGCCAATCCATAGACTATGGGTTGGCTTTTTTCTTTTCGTTTATATGAACTTTAGTTGATTTTCTTAATATTGAACTTATAATATTACTACCACTACTAGGAGGAACACATATGTCTAAGGAGTATTCACGCACATATATCGAAAGTGTAAAGCTTGAAATGTTAAATAGATTGGGACTTAAGCAAGTGTTCTTTAAGGAGCAAATAGGTGACGGCCTGATTTTTGAAGCGGTTGGTTTTGATAAAGGGAGCAAGCATCGTTTTTGTGTTAGACCGAAGACGAAAACAATTGACGAATTTATTTCAGGAAAATGGATGAAGGTCCGCAGCTTTACAATCAAAAGTGTGGAAATTTAAAATTGAATTCTAAAAAGGGAACCCCATTTAAATCGGAGTTTCCTTTTTTATTTTTGAGAAGGCTTCATTGATAATGTGAAGTATCGCCGTACAGATCGATGGTTGTATTGTTGTCAGTTAAGGTTACTTTACACAATGCTGTAGAGAGAATATCCGGTAGTTCCCCTAATTCCTGCAGTGATTTATTGAGAAAATGAGCCATAATGACTTTCAGGGTCATCCGATGTGTGACAATAAGTACCTCATGTCCTTCATTATCGTTAATGATACGCTCAATAGTCGGCGTTACTCTTTGTTCAAGCTGACTATAGGTCTCCCCTGGGGCTAGTGGAATAAAAAGATCAGGTCTGGTGAAAAAATGGGTGTACTGTAATGGATATTCTTGTTCAATCTGATCTGTGTTCATTCCCTCCCAAATGCCCATGTTAATTTCCATTAATGAAGCTTGCTGTTGAATCGATAAACTACGATTTCCTCGCAAAATCTGCGCAGTATGCAACGCCCTTGGACTAGTACTAGAATAAATGGCTCCTAAATTCTCACCTTCCAAACGTTCTCTCAACCATTCCGCTTGCTGTTCCCCCAAGGTTGTTAACGCTGAATTTTGATGTCCTTGCATTCTTTTCTGCAAATTCCATTCAGTCTGCCCGTGCCGGGTTAGAAATAATACTGTCTTTTTCATTAACGAAACCTCCCTTTTGAATAGTTGTAAGTATAAGATAAATAATTATAAATAAACAATATATAATAGTTAATATCCATAATGTGTAGTTATAGTAAGAAGGCCAAACATCCGTTAAATATGATTTTATTTTATATAGTTAGGAAGAAATCAGGATGAACTATCATGTATTAAAATTGTTTTATTATGTTGCGATAACAGGGAGTGTGACCAAAGCCTCCGAACGTTTGCACATAAGTCAACCCGCTATATCAGCGCAGATCCGCAAATTTGAACGTGAGAATAATATCGTATTATTAGAGGTCATAGGAAAGAGAATGGTGTTAACACCGATTGGGGAAAAACTGATCGAACCACTTGAAAAGTTATTTGCGATGGGTGAACAGGTACAGCAGATAATTGAGGATTATCATAAATTTCCTGCAGGCCATATTCGGATTGCAGGTAATTATCTGGCCACAAGTATACTCATCCCCCGGTGGGCATCATTATTCAAACAATCTTTTCCGGAGGTTAAAATTCAGATCTCTACTGCTAATTCTCATGAAGTCATGGAACAATTAAATAACTTTGAAGCGGACGTGGCGATTTATAGTGATATGGCGTTTCCTTCTCATCATACAGGGGTGTTCGAACATCGGGAGTTGTACAAGGACGAGTATGTGTTCGTAGTTTCTTCAAATCATTCTTTAGCCAAGCAGGAGGTTAGTTTTGAGGAAGTGATGGCTGAGGCATTTATTATGAGGGAGGAAGGTAGTGCAGCCAGAGAGAGAATTGTACAATTATGTGAAGAAAGAAAGGTACAACAACCGAAGATCGAACTGCAATTTAATGGAGTAAATGAGGTTATTCAAGCCGTGATTGCCGGTTATGGGATTAGTTTTGTATCGGCGTTGTTAGCAAAGCCTTATCTTGATCAGGGTATGTTAGCCACGGTCGAAGTGGAAAATGTAGTCTCTAAGCATTCGATATGGATGAGCCACAGAAAGAAAGAGCTTCAAGAAAGCTATATCCAGTCATTTATTAAGCTTGTCATGAAGCAATTAAAAGAAGAGGTTAATTTATACTCGATTCCAACGCATACACCTTAATTAAAATAACGTATGAATTATGATGTATGCATTGAACTGAGATCAAAGATTGGCGTGTAATTGAAGCAACTCAGGTGCACTAATGTCTTCTGCTTCTGATGATTTAAATTGAATGTTATATAATTGTGAGTATAGCCCATTCATTTCTAATAAAGACTCATGTGTACCTTCCTCAACAATCGAACCCTCATTTAACACGATAATTCTAGACGCTTCACGTATGGTGGATAGTCTGTGTGCAATAACTAAAGTGGTTCGATTCTTCATTAATAAATCAAGAGATTGCTGAATCATTCGCTCAGATTCGTTATCGAGTGCGGAAGTTGCTTCATCTAGAAGTAGGAGTGGAGCATCCCGAAGAAAGGCCCTGGCAATCGCTATGCGTTGTCTTTGTCCACCAGATAAAGTCGATCCATGTTCACCTAGGATAGTGTCATAACCATCCTGCATCTTCGTAATAAACTCTTCTGCACCTGCGAGCCGAGCGGCTTCTCGAATCCCCTCTTCGCTAGCTGTACTAGAACTGAAGGCGATATTATCTCGTATAGTTCCTGAGAACAAATATGGGGTTTGGGGAACATAGGTAATCATTGCTCGTGCTTCTTCAAGCTGATCATGTACAGACTTTCCATAAACTGTGATGCTTCCTGCAGTAGGCTCATAAAGTCCATTACATAATCGAACGAGCGTCGTCTTCCCTGACCCGCTGGGCCCGACAACCGCGATAGTTTCTCCATGTTGTACATGAATATTTAGCCCTGTAAATAGGGAGGCTTCATTATCCGTTGTCCCCGAATAGTTGTAGTGGACATCCTCTATTTGTAATGCAGCCACCTCTACAGAAGCAAATGTTGATGAGCTGGATTCTGGCAAAGGATGAGTAGCTCCTTCATCAGGTGCATCAAGTATAGCGAATACGCGGTCAGCTGCACCTAAAGCCTCCTGCACACCTCCCCATGTTTGAGACATATGGACAAAAGGCCATTGAACCCTACCCATCAAAATAATAAAAGCGAGTACTTCACCTGCTGATGTTCCGCCACTTAGAGCTGATAACGCAATTAAAGCGGCGCATGTCACCATTACGAGATTGTTGATAAAGGCGGAAGATTGCCATAAGAGACCATTTAGAAGCGACTTTCGCAGCTGCATTCTTCTTAACTTCTCGCGTTCTAGCGCATATTTATTTAAGAGAGTTTCTTCAAGCGAAAAGGCTCTGACGACCTTCATTCCTTGAAGTGTTTCTTGTAAGATACCTCGTAATTCTGCCTCCTTTGCATATATTTGAGTAGATAATTTTCGTAATCTGCGATCAAAGAAACGTCCGGAAAGAAAAACAAGGGGGCCCGATCCAAGAGCTAAAAGGGCGATCCAAACATCCATTCTGGCCAAATATAGAAAGGAAATGAAACAGAGAAGTAGATTATAGCCTAGATCGTATACGATGCTGTTTATCATTCCCATGGCCATCCCTGCATCCTTAGTGTTACGCGAAGTCAAATCACCTGAATGCATGGACTGAAGGTAACGGAATGGAAGTCGGTGACTTTTGTCAAACAGCTTCGCACGAATATCCCAAGCCATCCGACTTTGCATAACAAAGCGGAAGTAATGCTGCACCATAAGACAGCAGATAATGATGACACAAGCAATGGCACAGATTACAGTTATGCGTGTTAATGCATCCATATTGGCGTTGTTGATCGTATCAATAAATACTTGCTGAATGGCTGCAAATCCTATGTCCATTACGAGTTTAGCAGAGAGCAGGAGTACAGCCACAATAAATCCAATTCGATAAGGGCTTGCGTAAGAGAATAATCTACGTAGAGCATACCCTAGTTTTAGATTCTTGGTTTCCAGCTCATTCATATCTCTACCTCCCTGACCAGAGTAGAAATATCAGCCTTCTTCATGGAGGTCTCAACCATATTGTAATACTGTCCTTGTAAAGTCATTAACTCCAGATGAGTCCCAGCTTCAACAATAGAACCCGCCTCCATATAATAAATGTGATCCGCATCTCTGATAGTAGATAGTCTATGCGCGATAACAACCGTTGTACGATCATGCATGAGTTCTTGCAGGGCCTGGCCGACAATCTCCTCATTTTGGCTATCAAGTGCAGCTGTGGGTTCATCAAGAAGGAGGAGTTTAGGCGCTCGGACAAAAGCTCTGGCAATGGATAGCCGCTGCCTTTCGCCGCCAGATAAGGTATGGCCCCGTTCCCCAATAGAAGTCTGATATTGAAGTGGGGTTCTCATAATAAATTCATGTATCCCCGCACTTTTTGCTGCTTTAATAATTTCTTCATAGGTCGCGTCAGGTCTTCCCCATGCAATATTTTCATATAAGGTTCCAGTGAACAGATAAGGCTCTTGAGAAACATAAGCCAAATGATTATGCCAAGCTCGAGGGGGGATGCTGCTTAACGGCAACTCACCAGATTGGATGCCCCCTTCAGTAGGTTCATAGATTGCGAGTATTAATTGAAGGAGGGTGCTTTTTCCACTGCCACTAGGACCGGCAAATGCAGTTACTTTACCTGGTTCTATGGTTAGATTGACGTTAGTTAATACTTGATGATTACCATAATGAAAACCTACATTCTCAAAGGTGATAGGGCATAAACCACTAATTGTTTGGTTGTTATTCATCGGCGTTTTTTGATGAAAATGTTCCTGATTACATTCACGGTTTTCATCTTCTTCAGGTAAATCAAGGACTTCAAACAATCGCTTACCTTGCGCCAGCGAGGCTTGTAATTCAGTCCATAGATTAGCCAGCTTTGATACAGGGTTTGTAATTTGCTCGAAACAAATAAGAAATGCTGCTACTGCCCCCACATCCAGTCTTCCTTGGATAACTAGATATCCGCCATAGGAGAGAACATATAACAATCCACTAAGAATAACGGCAAAGGGCATATTATAGCCCACAGCTTCTAAGCGTGTGACAGGTAAATGAATGTTGAAATATTGCCTAACACGTTGTGTGAATTGATGATGCAGTTTAGATGCCAGGGAGAAAGCACGCACGACCTCAGCACCCTGTACCGTATCTTGAATAAACATTTGTTGCGCAGTTTCAATTTGCTGTCTTTGCTCGTGCATGGAACGTAGGCGGGAAGTGAAGGGAATCATCACAAGTGGAACAAGCGAGCAAATCAATATAGTTCCGAGCGTTAAGGCATATTGGAGTGAGAGCAGATAAGTTAATAGAAATGTAATTTGCATCAGATTACTGAATAGTTCGATGGTCTTCTGATTGATACCTTGCTGGGCAGCTGGGGCAGAATCATTGATACGACTAATGAGATCAGCAGAATGATACCGGTCCAAATCTTTCATCTGTACATTTAGTATTCTAGCTAGCAAAGATACCTGAAGCTTGGAGGTCGACTTGAATTCAAGCACACCTGATAAGTAAGTCAATAAGAAGCTGGCTAAAGCATCTATAATAACGATTACTAGAGCAAAGATAGCACCAGACATCAAAAAGGACATGTTCTGATTCGTAGCAGCGTTGATTATACGTCGTAAAGATTCGGCTATCCCAACTGTTGCAAGGGAAACGACGGCTGCTAAGAGACATAATATGAGGTACCAGCCTAAATAGGGTTTTCCAAGTTTCAGTAAACGCATAAAAGTGTTAGAAACTACTTTGGATTTTTTGATCGAGTCTGCTTCTATGTTTGTAGATCCATTCACTTTAGACCCTCCCCACTATGGTTTGAATTTGCTGTGGTTCAATTAAAAGATAGGAGGTTCCTCATCGAGCATTACTTTTGTGGTGACGGCAAGTAATTCTCTCAATTTATCCATTCGAAGATGGTAATATAATCGATGATCGGTTCTTTTTAGTTCGATAAGGTCTAAAAAGAATAGGAAGTTGGCATGATAAGTTACTGCCGCGGGCGTTATGCCAAGTGCTGATGCAATTTCTTGTCCATAGTGAGGGCGATTCCTTAAGAGCAGCAAGAAGTCTAAACGCCGTTTATCCGAGAATGCTTTTAAAAAAAGTTCAGTTTTCTCTCGATCAGCAGCAGGTCCGAATACATGATCATTAAAAATGCCGAATATAACCCAAGCGATACGAGAACTTCCTGCGTAAAAGAAGAGAACATGATTCCCAACTTGTGAGAAAAAGCTGACATGAAAAGTAGTGGGAACATCATAAACTGCAGGTTCATTTTTGTTGATATCACGAATGAATCTTTCAGGATTTGCTAGGAACAGACCTTCATAACGCTGAGAGGCTTGTTCAGACTCCCTTCTTAACTCCTCTTTCCAAAGTGAAAAAACATCCTTGTAGAACTGGTGTAAGAGCTGCATATATCGTAGCTTGGCTTCTTCGGGATAAGCAAGACACTCTAGTAATGGCCCCTGCGCTTCAATCACATCCAGCTGCGGTTTTGTTCTTGCCACAAGCTCAGCCATTAAGCGGGTATCCTTCTTAACGATTTCCCAATCGTTTCCTTCTAGCAACTCATCTAATTTATCGTAATACACACCATATACCATTTCAGCGACTACCTTTTCTGCAGGACTCTTTTCCAATCGTTTTATCCATGCTTCAGCTGTTTGTGGTTCCGGACAGGTGCAAATGGATTCATAGAAAGCAAAATCGAGGGCTTTATGAAAAAAGTTGTACTGGAAAAAAAACTGAAGCTCTCTGTAGGAGTGAGGGGATAATCGTGCTCGTGCATCTTTATGATAAGACAACGCTTGTGGGTCCATTTCAAGTTTGTAATCCTCTGCTGCCTTAAGCAACTGCTCTTCACAAGCAATCATTCCCATAGAAACAATGAATTCCAAAGCTTCGTTGTACGCAAATTTTATGTTCGATAGTAAGGTATCTTTCATGTTATCTTCCATCATAACCTCCGATATTCTTTGTTGCATAATTTAAATGTTGGGATAATTCGACTAATATTTAATGATTACTTAATGTTAAAATAAACCATTCCTTTTCTTTTGTAAAGGGATATTTTACAATTCGTACTAACTGCTGGGATTCGGTTGACGTGCATGGTAAACTATGGATAAAAAAGGAGGGTTATGATGGACCCAATCGTGTTCAAACAAATTGAATTTGTACGGAGTGTTACCGTTCGTGCAGTTGAAGTACTTTCCGGGGAAATACTAGATATTATTCCACAGGGCTTTAATAACAACATTAGATGGAACTTGGGACATATTTATTTGGTGCAAGAGAAGTTTGCTTTTCATTCCGCTAGGGAGCTTATGCAATTGCCGGAAAGCTTTGAACGGTTATTTGCAAAAGGTACTAAACCTGCAGCGTGGAGCGAGAAACCACCAACACTTGAAGTGTTAATTGAGATGCTTTCGGAGCAACCCAAACGTATTCAGGAAGCTATGCACAATCGCTTAAGTGAGCAAGTAACCCCTCTTACAACGGGCAGTGGATTAACCTTAAATACAATCGGAGAATTCATAAATTTCACACTTTACCATGAAGGGATGCATTTTAATACAATCAAACTATTAAATCGGTTTGCTGATTAGAGTCTATAGAGATCTTTAGAAGACAGAAGTCTAAGGTCAAGGAGGTATCCGATGGAGGTTGGAAGAATTTTAGGTATTGCTTATAATGTGATTCCAGTTAAAGACTTGGAGAAATCTGCAGGTTGGTTTGTGAAACATTTTGGTTTTAATATTAGGGATCGAAGAGAAGGCAACCTAAGCTTATATAGAGAGAATAGACCGATCCTATGTTTAACACAAAGTGATCATGATTCTAGAGCTGTATTCGAGGTGAGAAATAAGAAAAGATGGGTGATCACTTTCTTTACTAATGATGCCGTATCACTTCATAACAATTTGAGTTGTGAAGATGTGAAAGTCGGAAACATTAGTGACGAAGGTGAGTATGGTAAGTTTTTTGTATTTGAAGATCTGGATGGTAATTTATTTGATGTTTGGGAACACCATGATTGTGAACTGGTTTATTAGCCTCACTAAGGATATCGAGTTCAATCGATATCTTTTGTTATATATTGGAACGAAAAAAGATTTGTAATGAAAACGGTTTTATGATAATCTAATTAATGTAATACATGTAACCGGTTACACATTGGGGGATGAATTGAATCATGATGACGATTAAAGATGTCGCAAAAATAGCAGGAGTTTCGGTAGCAACCGTTTCTAGGGTGTTAAATGAATCTGGTTATGTGAATATCGATACTCGAAAAAAAGTTGAGGCAGCTATCAAAGAAATGAATTATACCCCTAATGAGGTTGCAAGGTCATTGTATAAACGGAAATCCAAATTAATTGGACTTCTATTACCTGACATTACGAACCCATTCTTCCCGCAATTAGCACGTGGGATAGAAGATCGGATGCAGGAGCATGGTTATCGGATAATCTTTGGTAATAGTGATGAGAACGAGGAAAAGGAATTGGATTATATTCAAACCTTTATCCAAAATAATGTCATTGGCATGATCTCATCCACTAATTTTCCTGAGAAAGATATTTATTCTAATTTGAAAATTCCGGTTGTATTTCTTGACCGTACTTCTAATGACAGTCCCTCCGTATATGCAGATGGCAGAAAAGGCGGACGCCTTGCTGCTCAAGAAATCATTGCACGGGGGAGCACCAAGATTACAGTCATGCAAGGACCGGCACATATTAAACCGGCGCAAGATCGATTTCAAGGTGCAATTGAAGTACTTGATGAAATGGGAATCACTTATCAAGTGATCCAGACGTCATCCTTCTCCCACACAGAAGCGGAACAATGGGCTGTAGAGTTGTTTGATAAATATATAGATACAGATGGTGTAATTGCCAGTAATGATATCGTGGCTACAGCAGTAATTCATGAAGCACATCGCTTAGGTAAAAGAGTGCCACAGGATCTCCAAATCATTGGATTCGATGATATCCCACTCAGCAGCCTGTTGTCGCCTTCGTTATCTACTATCCGTCAGCCTGCACATGACATGGGCCGTGAAGCAGCTGGTTTACTTATTAAGTTAATTGAGCAAGATAAAGTAGAAGATAAAATCATTCAATTACCCGTCAGCTTTGTGGAGCGGGAAACAACAAGAAGAAAAGAATAGATGACAACATAAGAAAGGTTGATGGACATGGCTAAGATTTGTGTAATCGGAAGTTGTTCAATGGATTTGGTAGTGACCTCATCCAAGCGACCTCACGCAGGGGAAACTGTTCTTGGAGAGAACTTCGCTACCGTTCCAGGAGGCAAGGGAGCGAACCAGGCTGTAGCTGCTTCGCGTTTGGGCGCAGAAGTTACGATGGTTGGTTGTGTGGGTGAAGATTTCTATGGTACGGAGATCATGGAGAATTTCAAGAGAAATCGGGTTCTTACCGCTAATGTGGAACCGGTTACACATATCGAGAGCGGGACTGCTCACATCATTTTAGCAGAAGGTGATAATAGCATTATCGTTGTAAAAGGAGCTAATGATTTAGTCACTCCTGAGTTGGTTGAGCGTGCGCTTGATACTATAAAAGGGTCTGATATGGTGCTAATCCAACAAGAAATACCCGAAGAAACAGTGTCTTATGTAAGTGAGCTTTGCGATAAATTCAAAGTACCTATGCTGCTTAATCCAGCACCTGCTCGTCCCATCAATGACACGATTATAGAAAATGCCGCCTATCTGACACCCAATGAACATGAATGTACAATTTTATTCCCTGGGATGAGTACTACAGATGCTTTACGGAAGTATCCTAACAAGCTGTTTATAACAGAAGGAAGCAAGGGCGTACGATTTTATGATGGAGAACAAGAAGTTCTGGTTCCTACTTACAAAGTTAACGCTATAGATACGACTGGAGCTGGAGATACTTTTAATGCGGCATTTGCAGTTGCTTTAGCTGAAGGCAGCTCCATTCTGGATAGTGTAAAGTTTGCCAATCGAGCAGCATCTTTATCCGTTACTAAATTTGGTGCTCAAGGTGGTATGCCAACAAGAGCAGAGGTGGAGGCGAATCTGTAATTATGAAGAAACACGGAGTGTTAAATAGTCATATTTCTAAAGTGCTTGCGGACTTAGGTCACACCGACACAATTGTCATTGCCGATGTTGGACTTCCTGTTCCACCGGGTATTCCGAAGATTGATTTGGCGGTTAAACTAGGGGTCCCTAGCTTCCAAGAGATCGTTGATATGATTTCAGAGGATATGGTCATCGAAAAGGTGATCGTTGCAGAGGAATTAGAGACTGACAATAAAGTCACCTCTCAATATTTGAATAATAAATTCAAGGGAATACCGATAGAGGCGTATTCACATGAGCAATTTAAGCAGCTGACCCAGCAGGCTAAGGTTATTATTCGCACGGGTGAAGCTAAACCATATGCAAACTGTATTTTGCAAGCTGGGGTCTATTTTGGATAAAAAGGGGGTTCTAAGTGTATGCACATTACGATGAAAGATATTCATAAGTCTTTTGGCGCTAACCGTGTATTGACCGGTGTGGATTTTGAACTTAAGGATGGTGAAGTTCATGCCCTGATGGGTGAGAATGGCGCAGGTAAGTCTACGCTGATGAATATTCTGATCGGTCTGCACCAACGTGACCAAGGCACCATTCGTATAGATGATCAGGAGAAATACTTTACGAATCCCAAAGAAGCAGAACAATATGGAATCGCATTTATCCATCAGGAGCTGAATGTATGGCCAGACATGACGGTGCTGGATAATCTGTTCATTGGCAAGGAACGAACATCCAAATTCGGCCTGTTAAATAGGAAAGAGATGAAAGCGTTAGCAAATGAACAGTTTGCTAAGCTCTCTGTGACCATTCCTTTGAACCAAGAGGCAGGGGAATGTTCAGTAGGTGAGAAACAGATGATTGAGATCGCTAAAGCGCTTATGACTCATGCGAAAGTTATTGTTATGGACGAGCCTACCGCTGCATTAACCGAGAGAGAAATACAGAAACTATTTGAAGTCATTGCTTCGCTAAAGAAAGAAGGCGTCTCTATCGTCTATATTTCGCATCGGATGGAAGAGATTTTTACGATATGTGATCGAATCACCGTTATGCGGGACGGGAAAACCGTGGACACGAAGCCCATTCCTGAAACTAATTTTGACGATGTAGTTCGGAAAATGGTAGGTCGTGAATTAACGGACCGGTTCCCTGAGCGTACTTCTAAACCCGGAGAAGTGGTTCTTGAAGTTAAGAATGCTTCAAAGAAAGGGCAATTTAAAAATGCTAATTTCTCTGTACGAGCTGGTGAAATTATAGGATTCTCTGGATTAATGGGATCTGGACGTACAGAGATGATGAGAACCTTATTCGGATTAGAATCATTAGACCAAGGTGAGATTTGGGTGAAGGGACAGAAGATTACCATTCGGAATCCCAATGACGCTATGCAAGCTGGAATCGGCTTTGTAACAGAAGACCGAAAAGATGAGGGGTTAATCCTGGATTTCTCTATTCGAGATAATATGGTACTTACGAATTTATATGACTTCGCCCCTAAAGGTGTAATCAATGCTAAGAAGGAACAAGAATTCGTGGACATGCTTATTAGACGGCTGCACATTAAGACACAATCATCATCGACTTTGGTCCGGAATTTATCTGGGGGTAATCAACAAAAAGTAGTGATCGCCAAATGGATTGGTATTGGCCTCAGTGTTCTTATCCTTGATGAGCCTACACGCGGCGTCGATGTTGGGGCTAAGAGGGAAATCTATCAACTTATGAACGAATTAACGGAACGTGGCGTCGCCATTATTATGGTATCCTCAGAACTTCCTGAAGTACTAGGGATGAGTGACCGCATCGTAGTTGTTCATGAAGGGGAAATCAGTGGAGAACTTTCACAACAAGAAGCTACGCAAGAAAAAATCATGACGTTAGCTACAGGGGGGCAATAGTAATGACTACTATCAAAGATGAGAGTGTGAAAAAAGGTTTCCAAATCGGGCAAATCACGCAGAAATTAGGGCCATTACTAGGGCTAATCATTCTAATTATTATCGTAACCGTGCTGAACCCAAGCTTTATGGAACCCCTTAATATCCTGAATTTGCTTAGACAAGTCGCAATTAATGCGCTAATCGCTTTTGGGATGACCTTTGTTATTCTAACAGGTGGTATCGATTTATCAGTAGGGTCTATTCTAGCTTTATCCAGTGCCTTCACTGCCAACTTGATGTTGTCAGGCTGGGATCCAATCTTAGCTATTGTTGTGGGTTGTTTAGCGGGTGGACTGATGGGGATGGTCAACGGACTGATGATTACGAAAGGCAGAATGGCGCCTTTTATTGCTACACTCGCGACCATGACTATTTTCCGCGGATTAACGCTTGTATACACGGACGGTAATCCGATCACAGGTCTCGGGGACAGCATGACGTTCCAATTGTTTGGTCGTGGATATTTACTAGGAATACCTGTACCTGCTATCACGATGATTATCGTATTCGCTGTCTTGTGGATTGTACTGCATAAAACACCATTTGGCCGTAAAACGTATGCTATTGGGGGGAATGAGAAAGCTTCCATTATTTCAGGGATCAAAGTAGACCGCATCAAAATAATGATCTATTCCTTAACGGGTATGTTATCAGCATTGGCTGGCGCCATCTTGACCTCTAGATTGAACTCGGCACAACCAACTGCAGGTACATCCTATGAGTTGGATGCGATCGCGGCAGTAGTATTAGGGGGGACGAGCTTAACCGGTGGCCGTGGACGTATCGTAGGCACATTAATTGGTGCTCTTATTATCGGTATTCTGAACAATGGCTTGAACTTGCTCGGCGTATCATCATTTTACCAAATGGTAGTTAAAGGGATCGTTATTGCGATTGCTGTACTCATAGACCGTAAGAAAGCCGTATAAGGGGGATTCCACATGAAAAAGCTCACATTAATTTTTA
The DNA here is from genome assembly GCF_002264385.1 of Paenibacillus sp. VTT E-133280. NCBI lineage: Bacteria > Bacillati > Bacillota > Bacilli > Caryophanales > Paenibacillaceae > Paenibacillus > Paenibacillus sp. VTT E-133280. The sequence continues at coordinate 4,914 of NZ_NFUX01000066.1, read as the reverse complement.
CTTCCTTACTCTTGATTCTTATGACGGGCTGTTCCTTAGAGCCTCCAGAGTGGGCTAAGCCTAACAGCGGCGGGGGCCCAGGGAATATGAAGATTGGATTATCCATATCTACCTTGAACAATCCATTCTTTGTATCTGTTAAAGATGGAGTTTTGGCAGAAGCTAAAAAGCTTGGTATGGAGGTTCTCGTTATCGATGCGCAGAATGATTCGGCCAAGCAAAGTAATGACGTTGAAGATTTAATGCAAAAAGGTGTAAATGCGCTGTTAATCAATCCGGTAGACTCCTCAGCGATCTCGACGGTTGTTCAGACGGCTAACAGTCTAAATATTCCAGTAGTTACTTTAGACCGCTCTGCAGATAAGGGCGATATTAAAGCCCTTGTTGCCTCTGATAATGTAAAAGGTGGATCAATGGCAGCTGAATATATTATAGAGCAGCTTGGAAAAGGTGCAAAGGTTATAGAACTAGAAGGATCGCCGGGAGCATCAGCTACCCGTGAACGCGGGAAAGGGTTCCATGAAATTGCCGACACGCAGCTTGAGGTAATTGCGAAGCAAACTGCCGATTTTGACCGTACGAAAGGGTTGACCGTTATGGAGAACCTGCTCCAAGGGAATCCAGATGTACAAGCGGTTTTCGCTCATAATGATGAAATGGCTCTTGGTGCTATAGAAGCGATTCAGAGTTCAGGTAAGAATATTCCTGTCATCGGTTTTGATGGAAATGAAGATGCACTTAAATCCATTGAGGCGGGTAAACTCACAGGAACCGTTGCTCAGCAGCCTGCATTAATTGGACAGTTAGCGATTCAAGCAGCGAAAGACGTATTAGATGGCAAGACGGTTGAGAAACTGATTGCCGCACCTCTAAAACTGGTCGTAAAAGAATAAGTAAATGGCTATTTAAAAACACTGCATTCGCCGATTTGGTGAGTGCAGTGTTTTTGGTGTATATAAGCTTATTTTTCCTCAATTACTCTATCTGGTAACTGTGTTACATAGCTATCTGATAGATGGAGAAGCTCTAACGCACGATTGAACTCATCCTCGGTAGTTTGTTGCGCGTGGTCACCATCGCCAGATAAGGTATAATGCTGACCATCCTCGAAGCCACTGCCAGATAGGAAGAGCTCTTCATTATTTACGAAAGAACCTGTTGGTAAATAATAGCGCTGAGGAAGTAGGTTAAAAGTCGATTGATTCAATAAATCTTGTCCGAAATGAATATGATCCGCAAGAGAAACACCCAATAAATTAGATACGGTCGGTAAAATATCCACTTGTCCGCCTAGCTGTTCTTTAACACTTGGGGTTGTAATCCCCGTCGCTGATAAGATCAAAGGAATATTAATCAATTCGCGTTCCGTATATTCATGACCAAGGATTTCCTGCAATAAGACCTGATCATCCTCTTTTAGAGAGAAAATAGGAAGTCCGCGGTGATCTCCGTACAATGCAATCAAGCTGTTATCCCATACCCCATTTTGTTTGAGCTCATCGATAAAAAGACCAAGTGCATAGTCAGCATAGTTCTGAGCACGAATATAGTTTCCGACTAACGTTCCTTCATATCGTTCTGGAAGGGTCATTTTGTATTTATCCTCTGGAATGGTGAATGGATTATGCGCTGACATCGAAATGACGTGAGAGTAGAAAGGTTGATCCTTCTGATCCATTCTTGCTAGCTCCGCGGCTGTTTTCTCATACAATACTTCATCGGATGCTCCGTAAAATACAGTGTCCTCTTCACTAAAGTAAGCCTTATCGTAGTAACGATTAAATCCTAATGCACTATAAAGCTCACCACGGTTCCAAAAGTCGACTTCATTCGTATGGAAGGTTGCCGTATCATAACCCTGCGCTTGAAGTAGCTTAGGTAAGCTTGGAAGCTCTTTAGGCGCATACATTTGAGTGGCTGGGCCATCAGGTGGAACATAGAAAGAAGTATTTACAATAAATTCGGCGTCAGAAGTGTTTCCTTGTCCAACCTGTTGGTAGAAACGTGGAAAATAGTAACTGCTAGCCGCAAGCTTGTTCATATTTGGTGTGACCTCTACTCCATCAATCTTAAGATTGATTAAGAAGTTCTGGAAAGACTCCATTTGAATAATGATGAGGTTCTTTCCTTTGGCCGCTCCAAATAAAACTGGATTAGAGGTAGCTTGAATTCCTTTAGTTTCATTTATCGCTGCTTGTGTAATCTCAGAGACATCAATTTGTTCTTCTTCTTCATTGGCTAGCAGAGAATAAGCTTCATAATTGAGAATGCCCATTTGCTCGGCTTTAACAGTTTCGTTCATACTGGCTCGGTTAGGAAAAATATTCATTGCGCAAATGACGATGGAAATACAAAACAAGATCGCAACCGCTTTCCGGTTACTTTTACGCGACATGGCTTTTTTCCAGTTAAGTGCCTTTTGTTTTCTAAACATGATCAAACCAATGACAATGATATCCACGAAAATAAGCATATATTGCGGACGAAGGACCGAAAAAATACTTTTCTTAACGGCTCCTACTTGTTTGACCTGATCTAATACTTGTGAAGTAGCAATGATGCCAAAATGATTATGATATACAATGAGTGAGAAAAATAGAGTAGTAATCAACACATTGACCAGCATGTAGATGGCCATTTTTCGTTTCGTTGCGAACCATTCAATCAAGCAAAAGACTAAAAGTATAAAAGGGATTTCTTTAAGCCATGTGGTCCAAGTAGGCCCATCTTCAAATAGAAAATACCAAGCAAAATAACTTTTAACTAGCATAATGAGAGAGAAAAATAATAGAGATCTTTTACTGAGTGTACGTGGTTCTTTAAACGGCATCTCTTGTGCCCATCCTTTTCTTTTAGATTAGTTCATTCTATTACATTGAAGTGTTTAAAATCAACTAGATTGGGGTATAGATGAGGCTTATTTTCCTTAATATTACATTTGGGTGAATGAAACCATACATATTATAAAAAAAGCTTTTGAAAAATGAACTTTTTAAGGTATTCCAAACTCTTATAGGGGAGAGAGGTGAAGGTATGGATGTCGCTCGATGGGTAAAAAAAGCTAAGAAGGGAAATAAAGAAGCCTTGCTCCACTTAATTATGTCTGAAAAAGACGTTTATTATAGGCTTGCTTTCAGCTATATGAAGAATCCGCATGATGCCATGGATGCCATGGATGAAATGATCGTCACACTTTATGAAAAGATCGGTCAACTAAAGAAAGAGGAAGCATTTTATAGCTGGAGCAAGACGATCTTAGTGAATGGCTGTAAACGACTACTTCATAAGCGCGGCAAGCTGGTGCTGTTAGAGGATTGGAGTAAGGTTGACAATAGGGAAATAGGCCAAATAGTGAGTAGCAAGGATCCTTATCGCAGAAGTGAACAACAAATGGAGTTGGAGACCTTATTGTTACAAGTAAATGAGCATCAGAGAGAAGCGATTCAATTAAAATATTTTCATGATCTCGATTATCAAACAATAGCTGACATTACAAAGGTTTCGATAGGAACAGTTAAATCAAGAATTTACCATGGTTTACAAACGCTCAAAAATCAGTTCAGAGGTGATGTTGATGAATAATAATGTCGAAGAGCGATTAGCTGATGAGAAGACACGCATAGCGTCCATTACCGCACCTGAAGAATTAGAAATGAGATTAAGAAAGGCTTTGAATTCGGCTCCCGCAAAAAGAACGAAAAGAATAGCACCGATTTGGAAGGTTGCGGCGGTTGTTTTATTGGTGACAGTGATCTCTGGACAAAACTACAATGCTTTTGCTTATTATGGCAAGCAGCTTTTTGGCTTTGATGAATTGCTTAATGGCACAACTTTACAACAGCTAAATGAAAAAGGGATGGGACAAAACGTCAACAAGAAGACTACGTTAGTAGATGGGACGGAACTTACCATTAACGGAATTATGGCGGACGCCAATCAATTCATTATGTATTACACGTTAACTAACCCCAATGGACTAGAGGATAGGTCTGTAGACGCTTTTAGACCCTCAAAAATAAGTGGTTTTTTAACTGATTCAAACGTAGTAAGTGGGACTTCATTGATCAATGGAGGGCATACGGAGATTAAAGGACAGATGTCATTTGACAGCGTAAATCCATTTTCAAAAAAACTAACGTTACACTTTTGGCAGCAGCTAGTAGAGAACGGCCAGATGAGCGAAGGGACAGTTACGTTCCCTTATAACCCCAATGAGGCCATGGAAACTCAGATTAAACAATCGATCAATAAAAAGATAAAAGTCGACAAAGGTACGATTACCTTTAAATCAATCACAGCTACACCAACGATGACTGTAATAAAAGGGAAGCTGGATGTCGATAATTTTGATCGAGTGCAGCTTGGATTACATGGGATACAATTAATTGTCGATGGAACACCTGTAGAGATCTTGGGTAGTGGTAATCAAACCTCATTAGGTGGAAGAACATTTGATATTCGCTTCGACACATTGCCTAAGGAGCTACATTCCATACAGCTAGTCGTTAAAGAGTTTCCTGGATATCAAAAGCTGGACGAAAAGTATTCCCTGACTTCTCTTAGTGATAAGCCATTTATGTTGGGTGATAAAGAATTATGGTTAAAGGATATCTCCAAAACTTCTCAAGGCATCGAAATAACAATCGCTTCTGATGATGATGTAATGCTGGATGGTGTGTCTATAGAAACGAGCAATGAGAGTACACCTTTAAAAACAACGATCAATCAAAAAGAGACAAAGCAAGTGGATGGCAAACTAATGAAAGAACGAACTTTATTATTTGATACACAAACAGTGCCTGAGTCACTACTAATAGAAGGAATGCACTATTTGAAGGCATACAATAAAGTGATTGAGATTCCTGTGAAGTGAATAAAAGTGCGATATCCATTTTTTATAACATATGGTAATCT
>NZ_NFUX01000188.1:0-286 GCF_002264385.1 Paenibacillus sp. VTT E-133280 | reverse complement strand
CATCACCGTAAAAATATTCGTCTTATGCCAGGCTATTTCTGCGCTACTAATCGCATACTTATCTGTCGGCAGCTTCCCTCCGCCTTTTACCGTTAATACACGCTCTACGGTAGCTACAGATTGCGCTCTAGTTGTATTTTCCTTTTCTCCAAGCTTACCTGCACCAAGTCCAGAGATTAAGCCCGACTTCGTAGCCAGATACATCCACTTGTCATCTTCCTTTGTCTCTAATCCGGTTGCCCGGGCAGCGATACGCGCCATCTCTTGACGGGTTATTGTTTTGTTC